>JAUNFH010000104.1 GCA_030525185.1 Clostridia bacterium | reverse complement strand
GTTTACCTTCCCGAAAGTGTTACCTCGGTTGCAACATCGGGCAAGAACAGTCACTCACCCTGCTTCCTCTCACCCAACCTCAAGAAAATTGTTGTTTCAAAAGACAACAAGTATTTCAGAAGCGTTGACGGAATTCTTTACAGCAAAAACATGAAAGTTCTTTACCGTTATCCGGCGGCAAAAACCGAAAAGAGCTTTTCCGTTCCGAAGAGCGTTAAAACAATCTGGGACTGTGCATTCTCCGGTTGCTCATATCTCAGAAAAATCAGTTTTCATCCGGATTCGACCGCAGTCATTAAAAGCGGTGCGTTTGACAACTGCAAAAACCTCAACGACATAACGATTACAAAGGGCGTAACCGTTGATCAGTATGCCGGCTTCGGTTGGTACGTCGGAAAAGACGACGACGAACTCGTCAAGAACCTTAAATTCAAGGGCAACTCTTCAAACAAGTCACTCATGAATTATCTCAATACTTTCGGTTTCAAAGATTGCTTCGTTCCCATCTGCAAGGATGGAAGCACGAAGCACACCCTCAAAACCGCAAAAGCGAAGGCTCCGACTTATTTTTCAAACGGATACAAAGCTTTCAAATACTGCTCTGTCTGCAAGGAAAAGTTCGGCGTCAGATACATTGACAAAAAGCCGCTTCCCGACTCTGTAATTTCGGTTGTCGGCGGAAAAGAACAAATGACAATCAAGTATAACGCCGTCAACAAAGCAAGCGGCTTTCGCATCTTCCTCGTCGAACAAAGCACCGCAAAGGAAGTTGACAAAACATTCGGCGCAACAAAATCAAGAACCGTAAAACTCACCGACCTCAACCCCGGAACATATACCGTTGCGGTCAGAGTTTTCCAAAAGAACGGAAACAAAACCGCATGGTCAAACTGGAGCTGGCTTTCAAAAGACGGCGAAAGAGTTGTAATTACGGTTAAGTAAAAGTGAAAAATGATACTAAACAGCCGAACCTGTGATTGCAGGTTCGGCTGTTTTACTTATGCCGGTATTTTGATATAGCAAAATACTACTTAGTTCTTATAACTGTAGTTAATATTACTGTTGCTTTGTATCGGATTAATTAATGTTCCTACCTGATCAGCGTTTACACTTCTCCGACTGGTTGAACTTGCAACAACCAAGCCATAATGTAAGTGATTACCGGTTGAGTTACCGGTTGTGCCAACATATCCTATTACTGAACCCTTAGAGACATAAGCCCCCATTTTATAGTTTGCTGATGCTTTCATATGCTGATATATTGATATCAAATCCTGTCCTTCGTGAAGAACAACTATATAATATCCTCTGGCACTGCTATACCCTACATCAATAACCTTTCCGTCAGCAACTGAGTAAATTTTTGTTCCTGATTTAACCGCAATATCAATACCCTTATGATTTGTTGAACCGCCTTTCAGTGGAGCTGTTCTATTACCAAGTCGTGAACTCACTTTGTAACCGGAATTTGCAGGAAGCGGCCATAAAAGATTATATTTTCCATATGATGATGACTGCTGTTTCGGATATCTGCCCTTCTGAACGTCCTTCATTCTCTGAATTGTTGAAGGACCGAACGAACCATCTGCACTAAGACCAAACTTCTTCTGAAAAGCAAGAGTTGCTTTCTTACTTGCCGGACCGAATGATCCGTCAACATCCAAAAGTGATGCGTTCAATCCTTTGTTCCTGATGCACCAGTTGAGAGAAGCCTGCATCCATTTAATGTTCGTTGTCCATGTTCCGGAATGTTTAACCATTTTTTTGCCGTTCCAATAAGCATAATCGGAACCCGAAGGTTCTGTATAGTTCCAATAACTTGAAGTATAGTTTGCCGCCGCGGCAGTCATTCCGAATACACTGACTACAGAAGTCAGCATGAGAAGTGCCATAAGTACAGAAATTACTTTTTTCATATCAAATTTCCTTTCATTGTTTAATAAATTCCGTTTTTTAATATTCGCTTTAATGCCTCCTCCTTTATAATCGCTTTTGACATAATTAAAGCGGAAAGTTATGTCTATGCGGTAAAAATCATTTGCGAACACCTCATCCGATTTTTACTTGTTAGATTATAGCACTCAATTTGTAGAATGTCAATCATAATTTTAAGATTATTATTCACTGTTAACAATACAATTTGATTCCTATAATCTTTATGAGGTGTTAATAATGAATATGAAACAAAAAGACAAATACCTTCTGCTCGGTCTGAATATTGCATATTACCGTAAACTCAACGGGTTCACTCAGGAGAAGCTTGCCGAAGCGCTCAATCTTGACCGGACAACAATAAGCAAAATCGAGCTTGCCACTTGCGGAGTTTCGCTTGACGTTATTTTTGAAATGTGTGACCTTTTTGCAATTTCCCCTTCAAAGCTCTTTGACTTTCGTGATTGATTCAAATATTAAAGCACCGCAGATTTTTCGTCTGCGGTGCTTTTCATTATATACTGCATATACAGCATTTTTTCACCCTCAAAAATCTCGTCTCTAAAAGGCACTTATACAATTTATATAATAAAGCGTTTTAAGTTTTGTTTAAAGTGTGAGCTTAATTAATATTTTTTTCATTGACTGTAAAAACTTTCCTGTGTTATCATACATATGTAAGATTTTGCGCGGTTTTCCGCGCTATAAGAAAGGGAGAAACCAATGAAAAAAATTCTTTCGGTTCTTCTTGCCCTCATTCTCGCCTTCGGCACTTGCGTTTGTGCTTCGGCGGCTTTCGGCAAAAAGGACAACACACTCCGCCTTGTCGTTCCCGAAAATTGGGAAATGGACATCGGCGACAGCAGAAGCGTCGAAGCGGTCTTTTCCGCTTCGGTAACCCACCGCACTCTCAAATGGAGCGCAGAACCCTCATCGGTCGCTTCGGTTGACTCCTGGGGACGCGTTACGGCTCTTTCGGCCGGAACGGCAACCGTCACGGCGGAAAATCCGGACGGACTCAAAAGTTCGGCCACTTTGAACGTTGTTTCCGCTCCGACGAAAACAACCGTTCACAAAGAAAAGCACGATTACAACGGTGAAGCCGTTGCTCTCGGCGACAATCTTCAAAAGGTTGTTTCAAGATTTGAAAAGGGAAACAAAGCCGTTCCCGCCTCAATCACAAACGCAGAAGATTACAAAAACGCTCAAACGGCCGTAACCGCGGACAACGCAAAATGGGAAATCACGAATTACGGCGTTCTCAGAACCGATGAAAACGCAACGAACGAACGCGACAAAGAGCAGCGTTTCATGGGCGACAGATATTTTTACGAAGCAGACACAACCGACGGAAAAGTCCTTGCGATTTATTCTGACGGCGCAAACGGAATTTGGACGGTCATGGAAACCGGTTACACTCACATTGAAATGAAAGCGATGACCGGCGAAGAAAAAGCCGCCGAAATGAGCGATCAGGCGCAAAAATACGTTGCACGCAGAGGAATGGTTTCCGACTCGGTTCTCAACAAAGAAACCGGAGAGTGGGTTCCGATCGAAAGCGACAACGACGGTCTTTGGACCGGCATGTACGGCGCCGGCGAACTCATGAGATATGCCGTTCTTCGCGACGATCCGTCAGCAACGGCCGAAGAAGTTGCCGCCGCAAAGAAAACGGCTTATCTTTCAACCGAAGCCGTTTTGCTCCTCACTTATATTTCAATGAGAACCGGAACAACCGAAGCGCTTGTTCATGCTCAGCGCAACGGCTCGATTTCCGATGTAAACATCGGAAAATGGTATTCGACCGATGTTCTCCTCAAGGGCGGAGATTATTCTCAGAACGTTCCCGAAGAAAGCCCGGCCTCGGCCTTCGACTCAATGTATAAAAAGTATCTTGCCTTCGGCACGGGTTCGTACATTATGAAGGACTCAAACCTCAAGCTCTTTATTCCCGGAGATTGGGCAACTCTTTCAGACGACAGCACTCAGACGCCGGAAAGAAGAACAAGACTCCTTGAAGGTTTTTGGTCAAGAACATATTCCCTCACGGATGAAGGAAAAGACATTGACGGCTATATCCATTGGAAGCACAACGGCGACGGAACCGCAACCGGCGTTTCAACAAAACCCGAAACAGAAGCGGGATACCTTCTCAACGGCGAAAACCTCAGAGGCGTGAAAGTTGACGCTTCGGGCGAAATTCCGCAAAGACTTTGGAACGATCTTATCGGCTCGGGATATGACATCAGCGACGTTGTCTATAAAGGTGACACAAGCGCGGACGAAATCATCGGCCACCTTTTCATCTACAAACTTGCCTATGATATTCTCGGACCGGAAGATCCGGAAATCAAGGCACTCCTCACAAGAACAATCGACTCCTTCGCTCAGCACATTGTTGACAACGGCTATGCGCTCTGCGACGGAAGCGGCCAGCCGACAACATGGGGCAAATTCAGCCGCACATATTTCCACAACGGACAGGTTCTCGGCGGTGCTCCGCTTCAGACCTCGGTCATCCTCTCCGCCTTCAAGCTTGCCGCATACATCACAGGCGATCAGAAATGGGAAGACGAATACAGAATGGCTGCCCTTGATCCGGCTTACGAATACGCAAAAATCATGACTCAGGAACTTGAAAGATACAACATGTCAATTCTTGAATATGCAAACAGCGTTTCCCCGGTTCTCGGCTTCATTCTCCGTCCGCTCGTCGGAACAAAACTTTTCAAGTTCGTTTATCGTCTCATTCTCAATTACTCCGACGAAGAAATGGCAATGCTCGCTTATTATCTTCTTTTCCAGATGGAAGACGACGAAACCCTTCTTTCTTATTACAGAGAAGGTCTCAACGATTGGTGGTACTCAATCTCTCACAGCGAAAATCCCTGCTGGTATTACATCTATCAGCTCGCCTATCCGAACGAAGCGCAGACCGACGTTTACGGAAACAATCTTCTTGAAACGGCTTCATGGTCGCTCAGCCGTCATCCGCTTGATTTGAGAAAATATCTCGCTTCAAACTATAACCGCGACGACATTTCTTCAGTCAATCTCAGCGCGGCCGGAATCGGCGGAACGGAAGAACTTTCATATGATCCGAACGTCAAAAAGCCGCTCTTTGCAAACAACAAATCCGGTGTTCTTCAAATCATCGGCGTTGTTCTTTGCGGAGGAGACCTTCCGTGGAAGGTTGCCGCTCCGGACGAAAGAGTTCTTCACAAATTCAACGGCTCAACCTATTGCCTCGGTTCAAGAAGCGAAGCCGACGTGATGGAAGGTTCAACAACTTATACTCTCCCCTATTGGATGGGAAGATATCACGGAATGCTGAAATAAGCGATTAAAGAAATCGCCGCAAGGAAATTTCCTGCGGCGGTTTTTGCTGTCAAAAAATATCGGTATGGCGAATACCGTGTTTCGTTTTTCATAGCGCCATTACTGCCGATTATTTGTAAGCATTAAATCTGAAAAAGGCAAGCGTTTTACGCTTTATATTCGGTCAAAGATTTAAAAACGTAACCTTCTTTTCTTGCGTTGTCTATAATTTCGCCGAGTGCGGCGGCATTGTCCTTTGAAACCGAATGAAGAAGGATGACCGCTCCGGGATGAAGGCGTTCGCCGACCGTTTTGACGGCATAATCTTTTCCCTTGACTTCCTTCACGTTCCAATCGTTATAAGCAACCGACCAAAAAACGCTCATATATCCGAGCGAGGAAACAAGGTCAAGCGCACTTTCATTGTATTCTCCCGCCGGGAAACGGAAAACCTTTGCACAATAGCCGAAGTTTTCACGCAGATAATTTTCTGTTTGCTCAATTTCGTTTTTCATTTTTGTTCGGCTGATTGACGCAAAGGACGGATGGGTCGTTGAATGGTTTCCGACAATGTGTCCCTCTTTAATCATTCTGACAATGAGTTCCGGCTGCTTTTTGATGTGGTCAAGAGTGCAAAAAAATGTTGCCGGAACGTTCTTTTCTTTGAGAACGTCAAGAACCTTTGACGTGAGGTTTTCATATTCCCATCCGCAGTCAAACGTCAGATACAAAACCTTTCCGTCGCTTTTTTCGTCGAGCGTCAGCGCACCGTATTTGTCAAAAGTCTTTTGAAATTCAACAACGGTGTGGTGTGCTTTCCCTCCGGAAGCCGGGCCGTGGGAATGTCCGATTTTTTTTGTTGAAAGCCCTCTTGTGTTTTCGGGGTCTTTAACGTCATATTTCACCGTTTCAAGCGGAGCAAAGCCGGAAAGTGTGTCCGCCCCCGAAGCGCCCTTCATAACCAGCGGAGCCGTTGGCGAAATTTTCGGCTCCTCATCGTTGTCAACGCTCACCTCAGTCGGCTTGTTCATCGGCTCTGTGCGCTCAAGGTCACTTTGAGAAGACGAATCTTCGGCGCTTTCGGAATCGGAAGGAAGGCTTTCCGTCGGTTTCGGAACGGTTTCGGAAAGCTTCGGATCCTCGTTCACGCACCCGAAAAGCGAAAACGAAAGAAGAAGCGTAAGTATCAAACCAAAAAACTTTTTCATAAATTGTTTTCCTTTCAGAAGAGAAGCGGCGAAAAAAATGCGCCGCTTCAAAGTTTTCATTGTAAAATTTTCTTACTTAAACATATCCTGCATATCGTCGAACATGTTTTCCATTGCTTTGAGAGCCTTTGCGGCTTTCTTTTTATACATTTTCTTCGCCGAAGGATTTCCCATTGCGCTGAGTCCGAGGCCGGCCGCGCCGCCGACTGCCATTCCGATTCCGAGACCGGTCATTACACTTTTCATTTTCACAGTTGTCAACTCCTTTAATTTGATACTCTTATTTTCCGCAGAAGAGTACGAATAATTCACGAAAAAATTTTTTTATTTTAATTTTTTATAACTTGAAAAGTTCGCCGTCAATGGTATAATAAATATATCTGTACTCCGAAAGGACGTGAACCGACTTGGCTTCGCTCAACATTGTTCTTGTTGAACCGCAGATTCCGCAAAACACCGGAAACATTGCCCGAACCTGTGCCGCAACCGGCGCAAGGCTCCACCTTGTTGAACCGATGGGCTTTCATGTTGACGACAAAAAGCTCAAACGCGCCGGCCTTGATTATTGGCATCTGCTTGATATTACATATTACGAAGACCTTGAAGATTTTTTTGAAAAAAACAAAGGCGGAAACTTTTTTTATTTCACAACAAAAGGCCGTCGAATTCATTCCGACGTGACTTATCCCGAAAACAGCTATCTCGTTTTCGGCCGTGAGGACGCCGGACTTCCGGAAGAGCTTCTCAAAGAAAACGAAAAAAGCTGTCTTCGCCTTCCGATGAGGGAGGAAGCCCGCAGCCTCAACCTTTCAAACACGGTTGCCGTCGGCGTTTTTGAGGTTCTTCGCCAGTGGGGTTATCCCGAGCTCAAAAACGAGGGACAGCTCACAAAGTACAAATGGTGACGGAGGTGAAAAAATCATAAACAGAGAAAAACACGTTTCGTTTTGCTGCTTCGTCGGAACAGGCGTCAACCTCATCCTCTTTTTTGTGAAACTGTATGTCAGTCTCTCTTCAAACAGCATCAGCATTTGGTCTGACGCGGTCAACAACCTTGCCGACTGCCTTTCCTGCCTTCTCAGCGCAGTGTGTATGCTCGTTTCGATAAAATTCATCAAAAGCGGACTTTCATTTGTTGTCGAAAGAGTTGAGCGGCTTTTGTCGCTTCTTCTTTCGCTCGCGGTTGCCTTTGTCGGACTGAGTTTTGCTTATTCATCGCTTGAAAGGTTCATGTATCCGACCCCGATTTGGTTTTCGGTGAAGTTCGCCGTTATGATTGCCGTGACCGCAGTCGGAAAACTTTTGCTTTTTGTTTTTTACGGTGTTCAGGAAAAGAA
>JAUNFH010000266.1 GCA_030525185.1 Clostridia bacterium | reverse complement strand
AAACCGCCGGTTTTTCCGGTAAGGATGGAAAGGCGAGGTAAGAGCTCACCGGCGTGCAGGAGACTGCACGGCCATGTAAACCCTATCCGAAGCAACACCGACCGAATGCTTTTTTGCGCGTCAGCTGGGCGTATATTCAACGGGTGGCTTGAGCGTACAGGCAACTGTGCGTCGAGAAAGATGATTGCCTTAAAAGACAGAACTCGGCTTACAGATTTACTCATTAAACACCGTCGACCGGTTTCCGGCCGGCGGTGTTTTTTAGCAAAAAACAATCAAAAACATATGATGAACCGAGGTGATTTCAATGTTTGAAAGCATTATTTACGCTTTTTCGCTTTGCTTCATTCTTTGCGGAATGATTTTTATCAGTCTTCTTCTTTTTGACAGAATCATCACTCCGAAAGAAGCAGAAAATTACTGGTCGATTGTTCCGGGCTTTCACGGCGACCGATTTCTCCCTTCGGCCGTTTATGCGGCATACATACGGTCAAATCTTTTCACGTTTTTAAAAAAGAATGAGGTTGTTGTTCTTGACATGGGACTTGATGACAGCGAAAAACGCGAGTGTGAAAACATGCTCGGAGAATATGTAAAAATATTTTTTTGCACCGATAAAGAAATAGCTCAATTATTTGTTGAAAGGACAAAGAAAAAGTAGTATAATAATTTGTTGAAAAACAGCAAAGGAGGTTCAACGCCGTGGATAATCAGACTGTCATAAACGGAACGGTCGAAGGTATCGTCTTCAGAAACGCCGAAAACGGTTACAGCGTTCTTGACGTGAGCAGTGACGGAAAGCTCATCACCGCCGTCGGCATGCTTTCATGCGTTGAACCCGGTGAAGAGCTTAAAATGAAAGGCGCATGGGTGAATCACCCAACCTTCGGAAGGCAGTTCAAAGTTGAGTCATGCGAAAGAAAAATTCCCAAAAGCGCGGATGATATGCTCAGATACCTTTCATCGGGAGCAATTAAGGGAATCGGTCCGGCAACGGCGCTCAAAATCGTTGAAAAGTTCGGCGATGAAACATTTGAAATTCTTGAAAACTCCCCTCACCTTCTTGCGCAGATAAAAGGCATTTCCTCAGACAAAGCCGAAAGTATCGGCGAAAACTTCAAAAAACAATTTGCGGTTCGTGAGGTTATGATATATCTTGAAAAATACGGGATGAGTCCGTCGGAATGTCTGAGCGCATATAAAGCACTCGGAACGAATGCCGTTGAAAGGATCACCGAAAACCCGTATCTTCTTTGTTCTCAGAAAATCGGAATAAGTTTTTCAAGAGCCGACGAAATTGCCGAAGCTTTCCAAGGTGTGAATCCGATTCACAGAGAACGCGCCGGAATAGTTCATATTGTCAGCCACAATCTTCAAAACGGACACACCTGTCTTCCGAGAGAAAAAATCATCGCACCTTCCTGCGGTCTTCTCGGCTGTGATGAGGAAACCGTCCAAAAGATTATTGACGACCTCATTGAAGACAAAGAGCTCATTGAAGAAAAAATTGAAGGAAGAAAATTTCTCTTCATTCCATCAATGTATCTTGCCGAAAAAAACATTGCCGACAGAATGAAGGTTATGCTTCGTTTTCCTCCGCCGCAAGGACGACCCATTGAAAAAGACATCGATGATATTGAAGAAAATCAGGGTATTAAATTTGAGGAAAAACAACGCCTCGCAATAATGACTGCGGTAAAGAAGGGACCTCTTGTCCTTACCGGAGGTCCCGGCACCG
>JAUNFH010000103.1 GCA_030525185.1 Clostridia bacterium | reverse complement strand
GTTGATTCGAAGATTTATTCATGGCTTCATCAGCATCTCGTCTCATCTTTTGACGAGATGACAAATATTTCAAAAAATATTCGGTAAAAACTGAAAAAAAACTACTGTATTTCTGATTGCACTATTGAAAAAAAATTGGTTTCAGTGTATGATGAAACAGTTAAATATCTTTTCAGACTCTCCGACGGGGAGCTTATTGAATCGGTAGTCATGAAATACAAATACGGAAGAACAATCTGCGTTTCAAGTCAGGTCGGTTGCAAAATGGGCTGTAAGTTCTGCGCTTCCGGAATTGCCGGATTTGTCCGCAACCTTCTTCCGGGAGAAATTCTCGCTCAAATTTATACCGCTCAAAAGGATCTCGGTGTCCGTATCTCCCACGTTGTCATGATGGGCGTCGGCGAACCGCTTGACAATTTTGACAATGTTATGCGGTTTCTTGAACTGATTTCGGACGAGAACGGACAGAATCTCGGAATGAGGAGCATTTCTCTTTCAACCTGCGGCGTTGTCAGCGGAATTTATAAGCTTCTTGAAAAAAAGCTTCAGCTCACGCTTTCAATTTCGCTTCATGCGCCGAGCGACGAAATCAGGAACAAAACAATGCCTGTCAACTCAAAGTGGAACATTGAAACGCTTCTTGCGGCTTGCCGTGATTACACCAAGGCAACCAATAGGCGGATTTCTTTTGAATACGCAATGATTAGCGGTGTGAACGACAGCGATGAATGCGCTTTGCTCCTTTCAAAGAAACTCAAAGGTATGCTTTGCCACGTCAATCTCATTCCCGTCAATTCGGTCAAAGAACGTGATTTCGTCAAAAGCAGTAATGAGCGCATCAATTCATTTATACGCATTCTTGAAAAGAACGGAATCAATGTTACCGTTCGCAGAACGCTCGGAAGCGACATCAACGCTTCCTGCGGACAATTACGCAGGGGCGAAAAATAAATAATCTGTTTAAAAAATAATTCGGAGGTGTGAGCATGAAAGTCATTGGTAATTCCGACATCGGAAAAGTCAGAGAAACGAACGAAGACGCTTTTCGATTCGGAAAATATGACGACGGCTCAGTCTGGGCGGTAGTTTGCGACGGTATGGGCGGTGTTTCCGGAGGAAGGCTTGCAAGTTCGATTGCCGCTGACATGGTCAGCAGGAAAATCGAAAAAAGCTATAATAAATCCATGACCGGAGTTTCAATCGAAAATATGCTTTTATCTGCAATCACGACAGCAAACGTGACCGTTTTTGACCGCAGTTCCGTTGACAACGGACTCAGAGGTATGGGAACGACGATTGTTGCGTGCGTTGTCAAAGGCTCGACGGCCTGCATTGCACACGTCGGCGACAGCCGCGCATACATAATCTCCGGAAATGACATAAGACAAATTACAAAAGACCATTCTCTTGTTCAGGAAATGCTTGACAAGGGACAGATTACCAAAGAACAGTTTGATAACCACCCGAATAAGAATATCATCACCCGTGTTCTCGGCGTTGATGAAGAAATCGAAATCGATTTCGATTATGTTGACGTTTCCGAAAAAGATTTGATAATTCTTTGTTCCGACGGTTTAAGCGGATTTGTTAAATCGGAACAAATTCTGAAAATTTTTGAAAGCTGCGAGTTTGAAAACCTTTGTGATAATTTGATTGAAGCAGCGAACGAAAACGGCGGACGGGACAACATCACCGTTGTTGCCGTCGAATGTTAAGGAGTGCTTGACTGATGGAAAATTATGTTGGAAAAAGGCTAGACGGGCGCTATGAGATTATTGAAATCATCGGTGTCGGCGGAATGGCCGTTGTTTATAAAGCATTTGACAATATTGACAACAGAATTGTTGCCGTCAAGGTTTTGAAGGACGAATTTCTTCAGAACGAGGAATTCAGAAGAAGATTCAAAAACGAATCAAAAGCAATTGCCGTTCTTTCTCATCCGAATATCGTTAAGATTTATGACGTCAGCTACGGTGATAATCTTCAGTATATCGTCATGGAATATGTTGACGGAATCACTCTCAAAGAATACATTGAACAGCAGGGCAGACTTGACATTCGCGAAGCGATTTATTTTGTTACTCAGATTCTTCGTGCGCTCCAGCACGCACACGACAAAGGAATTGTTCACCGCGACATTAAACCGCAGAACATTATGCTTCTTTCGGACGGAACGATTAAGGTTACCGATTTCGGAATCGCCCGCTTCAGCCGCTGTGAAACAAGAACGATGACCGAAGGTGCAATCGGCTCGGTTCATTATATCAGTCCGGAACAGGCAAAGGGAAGCGTTACCGACGCAAAAACCGACCTTTATTCCGTTGGCGTTGTTCTTTACGAAATGCTTACGGGAAAGCTTCCTTTCCAATCGGATAATGCCGTTTCCGTTGCTCTTATGCAACTTCAGAACGATCCTGTAAAGCCGCGTGAACTTAATCCGGATATACCCGTCGGACTTGAACAGATTATTATCCGTGCAATGCAGAAAAATCCGAATGACCGCTATCAGTCGGCATCGGAAATGCTTCTCGATATTTCTGAATTCAAAAAGAATCCGAATGTAAAATTCGATTATTCATATTTTGTTGATAAGCAGCCGACAAAATATGTTCCGCTCAGCGACATTGAAAATGCTGCAAACAATTCCGAGCCGAAAGCGGTTGAACCGTTTGAGGGCAACGAAGTTCAGCCTGTTGACGAAAAGTCGAAGAAAAAAACAATTGCCATTCTCGGCGGGGTTCTCGGCGCACTTGTTCTTTTTGCCGTAATTATCGTTGCGATTGTTTTGCCGGACAAGAATAAGGTCAAGGTTCCGAATCTTATCGGCATGAATTTTGCGAATGAAGTCATGAATGCCGAAGAATATTCGGGTGTTTTTGAGTTCTCCTGCAACGAAGTCACCAACAGCGACAAAGAAAACGGAACAATTGTTGATCAGTCACCCAAAAGCGGAAAAATCAAGCGTGGCGGAACAATTACGCTTTATATTGCAAAATCAACGAACAAGGTCAAAGTTCCGGACGTTTACGGTTATGAATATAATTCGGCGCGAACCGCTTTGATTGAGAAGAATTTTGAAACAAAAATCGTTAAAGAAAAAAGCACAACCGCCGAAGCCGGAACTGTTATCAGAACCTCTCCCGCCCGCGACGAAGAGGTTGACGAGGGAACGCTCATCACAATTTATGTTGCAACAACGGAAGATTCTGAGCCGGTTGATGTTCCGAATCTTACAGGAATGACTGTTGAAGATGCTCAGAAAGAGCTTGAAAAAGTCGGACTCAGTCTTGATTCTGCACGAACCGAATACAGAAGCAACACTGCCGAACGCGGAACGATCATCGGATATGAACACGTCGGCGAACAGGTTGCACCCGGAACGGCGATTGCCGTATATGTAAGTATCGGTCAACTTCCGACGGAAAGCACAACCGAATCAACAACGGAAAGCACAACTGCAAGACCGACTTATTCCGAGCGTACAACCGAAAGCACGACGAGGGAAACAAGGCGTTCAACAACGCTTCCTCCTGCAACCACGTCACAGCCTGCAACCGAGCCGCCGACAAACACGGCTCCGACCGAAAAACCGACTGTTTCACCGAGTGAGACGCCTTCAACCGAAAACAGCGATCCGGTTATTGAGGAATAAATATGACTAATCAAGTTGAGACAAATAAAAAGGACGGAATCATATTAAAGGGTATTGGCGGTTTCTATTATGTGGAAACCGCCGATGGCGTTTTTGAATGCAAGGCGAAAGGAAAGTTCAGGAAGGAAAAAATCATTCCTCTTGCCGGAGACAGAGTAACTATTGAAGTTAATTTTAATGCCGAAAATACGATCAGCGAAATTAAAGAGCGAAAGAATTTTTTAAGACGTCCGCCGGTTGCAAATATTGATCAGTTGCTGATTGTTGTTTCGATGCGTGACCCTGAACCTAATACGCTCGTTATTGACAAGATGACAGCACTCGCCGAAAAGAACGGAATTGAGCCTATTCTCGTTTTTTCAAAAACAGATCTTGCATCGGCTGAAAAATACATTGAAATTTACAAGACGACAGGCTATAAGCTTTACACAATTTCTCCGGATGATCATTCCGAACTTGATTTGATTAAGGCTGAATTATCCGGAAAGCTGACGGCCTTTACGGGCAATTCCGGTGCCGGAAAATCAACGCTTATCAATGCTCTTTCTCCCGATCTTTCGCTTGATACCGGTGAAATCAGCAATAAGCTCAAAAGAGGAAGGCATACAACCCGTCAGGCCGAAATTTTTCACGTTGGTGACGGACTTATAATCGACACAGCCGGTTTTTCTTCAATTGACCTCGTTTCAAACGACCCGATACTCAAGGATGAACTTGTCAATTATTTTCCCGAATTTTCAGAATATCTCGGTCAATGCAAATTTACATCATGCTCGCATACCTGCGAAAAAGGCTGCGTAATCTGTGAAAAAACCGATGAAGGAATAATCAGTAAAAGCCGACATGACAATTACGTTTTTTTGTATAACGAAGCAAAAAACATTAAGGAATGGGAACTTTCACAATAAAAACGAATCTTCGTATAATATTATTGAGCTTGAGCAATTATGAAAGCCGGGCAATTTATTTCGGAGATGATGCATATGTCCAATCAGAGAAACAGCTGTAAAGGCCTTGTCTTTGCGGCGTTCGGAGCCGGGCTTTTGCTTGCGCTTTGTTTTCCGACGAAGATAATGCTTTTCATCCTTGCGATAATGCTTGTGATTCTCGGTGTGATTTCATGCTCAAGATAGCTTAATATTGTTCGGGAGGTTTCTTTTTATGAAGGTTGTTGTTATCAAAAGTCCGAAAGCTCTTCGCGGTATTTTAAAGCTCATTTTTAAAATTAAAGACACCGAAACTTCCTGAGGCTCTTTTGAGCCTCTTGATTTTTTTTGAAAAATGTGTAAAATATATTAGTTGTACTATATGTTGTAATTTAAATTATGAATTTTGGCGGATTTTGTGTTTACCGCCCGAATGAAAGGGATTGAATTAATAATGGCAAAAAAAAGCGGCTACAGCGACCAAGACATTGAAGTTCTTGAGGGCGCCGACAAGGTCAGAAAACGTCCGGCCGTAATTTTCGGTTCAAACGGGATTGAAGGCTGCGAACATTCCATGTTTGAAATTCTTTCTAACTCAATCGATGAAGCAAGAGAGGGCTACGGAAACAAAATTATTGTTACGCGCTTTCTTGACGGTTCGGTTGAAGTTCAGGATTTCGGCCGCGGAATTCCCGTCGGTTTCAACGAAAAATACGGAAAGTTCAACTGGGAGCTTGTTTTCTGTGAAATGTATGCCGGCGGAAAATATAAGACAAACTCCGGAGGAAGTTACGAGTATTCGCTCGGACTCAACGGACTCGGCCTTTGCGCGACGCAGTACGCAAGCGAATATATGGATGCCGAAATCAAGCGTGACGAACAAAAATATACGCTTCATTTTGAAAAAGGCGAAAACGTCGGCGGTCTTTCAAGCGAGCCGTATTCGGGACGTATTACCGGAAGCCGCATCAAATGGAAACCCGACCTTGAAGTTTTTACCGATATTGATATACCCATTGAATATTATCAGGAGGTTATCAGAAGACAAGCGATTGTTAACAGCCGCGTTCACTTTGAGCTCAAAAATCAAATCAAGGGCGGCTTTGAAACCTTTGAATATTACTATGAAAACGGAATCGCTGATTACGTCAAAGAATTTGTCGGCGAAGACGCAATCTCTTCCGTTCAGTTTTGGTCTGCGGACAGAGCCGGACGTGACAGAGCCGACCTTCCGGAATACAAGGTCAAACTCAACGTTGCACTGACTTTCTGCAACAAGCGCCAGATGATTGAATATTACCATAACTCAAGCTGGCTTGAATTCGGCGGTTCGCCTGAAAAGGCAGTCACGAGTGCTTTTGTTTCGCAGATTGACGCGTACCTCAAGCAAAACGGAAAGTACAGCAAGTCGGATCCGAAAATCAAATTCCAAGATATTGCGGACTGTCTTGTCCTTGTTTCTTCGTCTTTTTCGACCGAAACTTCATATTTGAATCAGACCAAGAAAGCGATTACAAACAAGTATATCCAAGAAGCTATGACAGAATTTCTTCGCCATCAGCTTGAAGTGTACTTCCTTGAAAACAAGATGGAAGCTGAAAAAATCTGCGATCAGATTCTTGTCAATATGCGAAGCCGCATTAAGGCCGAAGCAACAAGAGTCAGCATCAAAAAAACGCTTTCGGCTTCAAACGACCTCACAAACCGTGTTCAGAAATTTGTTGACTGCCGAAGCAGAGACGTAAATGTTCGTGAGCTTTTTATCGTGGAGGGCGACTCGGCTCTCGGCGCTTGTAAGCAGGCGAGGGACTCCGAATTTCAGGCGCTTATTCCCGTAAGAGGTAAAATCCTTAACTGTCTCAAATCTGAGTACGACAAAATTTTCAAAAGTGAGATCATTGTTGACCTTATCCGCGTTCTCGGTTGCGGTGTTGAAGTTAAAACAAAGCACATTCCCGATAAAAACATGGTTACCTTCAATATGGACAACCTTCGTTGGAGCAAGATTATAATCTGTACCGATGCCGACGTTGACGGCTATCAGATCAGAACACTTATTCTTACAATGCTTTACAGACTTGCTCCGTCGCTTATCAGCGCGGGAAAAGTATTCATTGCCGAATCTCCGCTTTATGAAATTACGAGCGGTGACCAGACATGGTTTGCGTACACCGAAAAAGAAAAGACTGATGCCATTGCCGAAATCGGCAACAAAAAGTATACCATTCAGCGTTCAAAAGGTCTCGGTGAAAACGATGCGGAAATGATGAATCTCACGACTATGAACCCCGCAACGCGCAGACTTATTAAAATTGAACCCTCCGAAGCGGAAGCAACTGCAGAAAAATTCGACCTTCTTCTCGGCGACAATCTTGCCGGAAGAAAGGATTATATCGCAAATTTCGGTCATCTTTATATTGACATGACCGATGTCAGCTGATAAAGAGGTAGACCGATGGCTAAAAAGAAAAAAACAACAAAAAAAACAAACGATATAAACGAACTTCTCGAACACGCACATATTTCTTCGGCGGGTGACATTGTTGATCAGCCGATCGTTGACGCACTTGAAATCAACTATATGCCGTACGCAATGAGCGTTATCCTTTCCCGTGCGATTCCGGAAATTGACGGACTCAAACCGTCACACAGAAAGCTTCTTTACACAATGTATAAAATGAATCTCCTCGGTTCGGCGAGAACAAAATCGGCAAACATTGTCGGTCAGACCATGCGCCTTAATCCTCACGGCGACGCTTCGATTTATGAAACAATGGTCCGTCTTGCAAGAGGAAACGAAACGCTTTTGTGTCCGCTTGTTGATTCAAAAGGTAACTTCGGTAAGGCATATTCACGCGATATGCACTACGCTGCAGCGAGATACACCGAAGCAAAACTTGAACCGATCTGCAACGAACTTTTCCGCGATATTGACAAGAATACGGTTGACTTTGTCGATAACTACGACAGCACAACCAAAGAGCCGGTTTTATTGCCTGTAACGTTCCCTTCGATACTCGCAAACGTCAGTCTCGGTATTGCCGTAGGTATGGCAAGTTCAATCTGCTCTTTCAACCTTAAAGAGCTTTGCGAAACGACAATCGAACTTATTAAAAATCAGGATCACAACATCAGCGACACGCTCATTGCGCCCGATTTTGTCGGCGGCGGAACAATAATCTATGACAAAAAGGCTATTGAAGACGTATACAACACCGGCCGCGGTTCAATAAAAGTCAGAGCAAAATACAAATACGACAAGGAATATAACTGCATTGATATTTTTCAG
>JAUNFH010000102.1:1441-7873 GCA_030525185.1 Clostridia bacterium | reverse complement strand
GTTTGAAAAAAGAACTTCGCCGCTTTCAATTGAATATTTTGCAAGTGAGTATGTCAGTCGGATAATTGTAATCTTGTCGGAAAGGACAAGACCTTCATTCGGAAATTCAATTTCTTTGATTTCTTTTGGAACGAGACTTTGCTCAAAATCCTTTGCCGTTTCATTGAAAAACATTAAAAGTTCATAATTTTCTCCGTGCTTGCTTTCAAAACGTGTTTTTGTGATTTCTTCTTTCAGTTTGTCCGAAAGATAAGGAAGAGAAAGAATTGCGGCGAAGAGTCGTTCGCTCATCGGGGTGCTTCCGCTCAAAACTTTGTTAATATATGCTTTTGATATTCCCGTATCTTTGCAAAATTGATTTTTTGAGATATTTCTCTCTTCCAATTCTTTGAGAATTCCGCTGTACATTTTCCCCATCGTTCCTTTATTTTGTGAATTTAGATATATTTTAACAGAAAAATAAAAAAATATAAAGGGGGTAACATCAACATTTCGTTCCCGAAATCATTGTTACCGGGGGTAATATTGTTTTTTTTAAAATTTAATCAATGTTACCAATTGCAATTAACGAAATTTTAAGTATAATTAAAGCGGTATTTTGTGATACCGCAAAAAAATCTCAATTTTATGAAGGGAAAGGAAAGAAAACAAAATGAAAACCTCAAAACGAATTCTCTCAATCATTCTCTGTCTGACGCTTATGTTCGGCTCAATTACCTGCCTCGGCATGGGTGCTTCGGCATTCAATGCAAAAGCAGACATACAGCCGGAAATTTGCGGAAAATGCAAAGCTGCACTGGCAGTTCATTATCATCCGGCAACCTGCACAACAGACGGATACTATGAATATGTTTGCACCAACATTGGCTGTACCGGTTATTCAGAGTTCCATGCGATTGAAAAGCTCGGCCACGGAACTCTCAACGGAACAACTCAGGTTATCACAATCGTTCCGACCTGCACAACTCAGGGTGTTAAGGAAACGGTTTGCAAAGACTGCGGCGTTGTAATTTCTGCCGATGCCATTCCTGCAACCGGACACACCGCCGGCGCATGGGTTGCTACCCAGGAGCCGACCGCAACAACAAAGGGCGAAAAGGTTCAGTATTGCTCAGATTGCGGCGTTGTTCTTGCAACTCAGGAAATTGCAGAACATAAACATACCGCCGGAGATACAGTAATCGTTCGCGCGGCAACCTGCACACAGACCGGTCTTTCCGGAACAATGTGCTCGGTTTGCTCGGCTGTTTACACAACTTCCGTAATCGCCGCAACCGGTCACAGCGAACCCGTTTTTGCAACTAACGTTCCTTCAACCTGCACAACAGCCGGTGAAGAAAACGGCTATTGCACAAACTGCGGTGAAATTATTGCAACAAAAGAAACGGCCGCTCTCGGTCATGACGACGGCGTTGTTATTACAACAACACCCGCAACTTGCACCGCCGACGGTGAAAGCTCAACCGTTTGCACACGTTGCGGCGACACAATCGCAACCGCTTCTGTTGCCGCTCTCGGTCACGACGAAGGAATTGAAACCGTTTCAATCAATCCGACCTGCGAACTTGAAGGCGAAAAGGTAACAACCTGTACCCGCTGCGGCGAAGTTATCGCAACTGCTGCCATTGCCGCTCTCGGTCATGACGACGGCTACTGGGTTGTTGATTACGAACCGACTCCGGAACACGACGGAAGAATGAGCAGATATTGCTCACGCTGCGACATGATTCTTGAAACAAAGGATTTTTCGGCTCACACCCACAAAAAGGGTTATGAAAAGATCATTCTTCCCGCAACCTGCACAGAAGCAGGCCAGCTTGGAATTTTCTGCGCTTCATGCGGCGTTTGCTATGATGTAGAAGTTATTGACGCAACAGGTCACAACTATGGTCCTTGGTATGTTGACAATAACAAGACACATTCATGCTCATGTGACAAGTGCGGCGACGTTAAAACCGAAAACTGCACCTTTGACGCAACCGTAACGGCAGCAACCTGCACTTCGTTCGGCTATACCACAAACGTTTGCCCGACCTGCGGTTTTACTTATGTTGACGAAATTGTTGAGCCTCTCGGCCACGATTGGTCAGATTGGGTTGACAACAAGGACGGCGTTACACACACAAGAACCTGCAAGAGAGCAGACTGCACCGCAGATTGCTGCGAAGGAAAATGCGAAGGCGGCTGCAAAGCAAGCGAAACCGACATTCACGCTTGGTCAAAGTGGGTATTCAACCACGACAACAAGCTTTTCAAGAATGGAACAATGACCCGCCACTGCAAGCTTTGCGGCGCAACCCAGACCGTAACTTGCGAAAAGAGTTCAAAGTTCAACCTCTTCTTTGTAAAGATTATCAATTCAATCAGATCAGTTCTCGGTCTTAAGCTTATCGTAATTGTTGTCAATCCGTCAACGGGCGAAATCAACGACGACATTACAATCGACAGCGACAGCTCAAGCGACAGCAACTCCGATTCCGATTCGAGCTGGATTTCATAAAGATTTTTCGTTTTTGCGAAGGGTGGGTATTTTCACCCATCCTTCGGCTTGTTATTGTTAAAATCATCTCTACGGAAAGGAGATAAAAAATGAAAAGAAATTCAGCGATAAAGAAATTCTTCTGCTTTATCATGAGCGTGCTTATGGTTGTAAGCATTGTTCCGATGGGACTGTGGAGCGTGTTAGCGGCTGATTTGGATCAATGGATTTATCCTATTGATAAAATTAATCATGTTAAGCACATAAAGTGGATAAATGGTGACGAAACAGTATACTTGGACACAGCGCTTAAAAAACTTGTTCTGCACTGTGCCGATGGCAAGTTGGCTTATTGTATAATTCCGGGAGTGGAGTATACAACGCCTAGTACAGGAGAGTTTTATAGTTTTACTGATGGCAATTTCATCAACAGAACAAAAAATGTTTTAACAAATGAACAAATCGAGAAGCTTGTTAAACTGGTTTTGGCATATGGATATCATACCGGTGGAGGAAAGCCATTCAATGATGATTTTTATCGTGCATATGCTACACAATTGCTCATATGGGAAATCGTGACAGGTGAACGACTGGCAGACTTTAAGCATAACGGAAATATAAATTATTCACTCGCGTTTATAAGCACGACCGGTACTTCGGCAACAACAGAAGATACTTACTATGAACCGATAAAAAAAGCATATGACAATATAGTTTCGGCTGTTTTTGCGGATTTTCATGCACGCGAAGAGTGGAATAAAAATTATTCACCCGAGGATTTGGATCCAATTAATCTTGGAACCCTTGAACTTAAACTCACATTGAATAACGGTTATTACTGTTATGAGGGCGAAATTCAAAATGGAAACTTGGTAAATTGCCAAAAAGGCAATCTCAAGTTTCTGAGCAACGGAGTCGTTGATGAAAGACTGAAGGATTATATTTCAATTGATGGTGGAAAAATCAAGGTTTCAATACCGATTGATAAGGCTTTTGACTTCAGAAAAAATACATACTCCCTTGAGGTTACAAAAAATGAACCGTATGTTAGAGAAAGTGTGAAATATAAAGATGTCAGCGGTATGGCAATAAGAATTTATAAGTCAGCTCAGCAAATGGTTACTATGGGAGATGGGGTTAAAGATTATTCTAAGGATATAATGGGTTCGCACAACTATTATATTGACTTTAAAATTAAGGTTCCTGATGTTCACCGCCACCAGTGGGTTCCCCACAAGATTAACCCCACCTGCACAACCCAGGGACTCATGTGCTGGGAATGTTCCTGCGGAAGAACGGTAACTGCCGATTACGGCTTTGTCAGCGGAACAGGTCCGAAAGACTTTGATTATAAAGACGGAATTGTTCCCGCCGAAGGCCACGACAGCGGCGTAACCGTAACAACAATTGAGCCGACCTGCGAAAAGGCGGGCGAAAGCCAGACTCTTTGCACAAAGTGCGGAATCGTTATCGGTTCAAACGAACTTCCGGCGCTCGGCCATACAAAAGAGGGCGAAGGTTCGGTTTGGGTTGTTTCGCACGAGCCGACAGCAGAAGCCGCTGGCGAAAAACGCCTCCTTTGCGGAAAATGCGGAGCAGTTCAGAAAACTGAAGAAATTCCTCGGCACACCCACGACAGCAACGGCGGAGAGGTTATCGTAACACCCGCAACCTGCGTTGCCGAAGGCGTTAAGGGAACACTTTGTTCCGCTTGCGGCGCTGTTTATAATACTTTGGCAATCCCTGCTTCTCACAGCAGCACGGTAGAAGTAGCAAACGTTCCGGCAAGTTGCACTGCCGATGGAGAAGCAAACCTGCTTTGCACTGCCTGCGGAGAAATCCTTTCAACAAAGGTTATTCCAGCGTTGGGACACAGTGACGACGATGTTTGGTTCACAGCGGTTGAACCTACCTGCACTGCTGACGGAGAGCTTCATAAAATGTGCACACGTTGCGGAAAAGTAACCGAAACCAAAACCGCTTCGGCTCTCGGTCATGACGAAGGCGTTTGGTCAACTACAATTGAGCCGACCTGCGAACTTGACGGCGAAAAGGTTCTTACCTGCACCCGCTGCGGTAACATTGAAGACAGCACCCCGATTGAAAAACTCGGACACGACGACGGCGCATGGAAAATTGACGTTGAAGCAACCTCAGACCATGACGGTTCAATGAGTCTTTACTGCACCCGCTGCGGAATGGTTAAGGAAACAAAAACATTTAAAATGCACACGCATAAGGCCGGATACACCGTGACGTTTATTAAGGCGACCTGCACGGTTGACGGCGAAAAGGGTACGGTTTGCGCGCTCTGCAACGCGATTTTTGAAACCGAAAAAATTGCGGCAGTCGGACACAGCTATCTTGCGCCGTATAAAAACGGAAACGCAACCCATTCTATGAAGTGCGAAAACTGCAGCTATGTTTATACGCAGAACTGTACTTTTGCAACGGACGTTTATGAAAATTCCTGCTCAAATATAGGCTACAGTGTTCATACTTGCAGTGAGTGCGGATACAGCTATACCGACGGTTATGCCGAAGCAAAAGGTCATGACTATGCTAAGTGGGAAAACTATAACGCCGCAACTCACGTCAGATATTGTTCGCGTTGCTCTGTTGCGGAGTATACGCTTCATGTTTGGAGCCGGTATTATCACAACGGCGACAACACATCGACGGATCCGGGAACCAAGACAAAAACCTGCATTTACTGCGGTTGTGATCATACCGTCAAGGCTGATGAAAGCTGCATCACGAAAATCAATACCGCCGTTAACAACGGGGCAAAAAAAGCCCTGACGTTCATTGAATTCATCCAGCTTCTTTTGAATGCGGCTCAGCGTATTCTCAGAGCGATCGGATTGATGAAGTAAGGAGGAGAAAACTGTGAAAAAAATAATTTCGATTCTTCTTGCGCTTGTTCTTTTTCTCGGTGCAGTTTCGGTTTCCGCTTCCGCAGTGACTTATGTTCTCAAACCCGGTTCAAAGTATCCGACGATTTACATTCCCGGCCGTGACGAAGGAACTCTTGTGGATGACGTTGACAGCGAAACGGCGGAAAATATTCGCGCCGAAATAAATGTTAATGTTTCGGAGTTTGCTTCTGCGCTTATTCCCAAGCTTACTCAGGCTGTTGCAACGGACGATTGGGACGAATATTGCGAAACTCTTGAAGGTCTTATCGCTCCTATGTTTGAAAAGGTTGTTCTTGACGAAAACGGCGAAAGAAAGGATAATTCGGGCGTTAAGTTCTCATTCGACAACCTTAGAAACACCACTCAGACGGACTACACTTACAGAATTGACACATATAGATTTGAATATGACTGGAGAATTGATCCGTATGAAAATGCGGAAATTCTTGACGAGTACATTAAGGCTGTCATGAATGTTACCGGTGCAGAAAAGGTGAATATTCTCGGACGTTGCGAAGGGGCAAACATTGTTCTTCCGTATCTTGAAAAATATGGCGACAGCTCAAAAATCAATTCAATTCTTTTTGCATGGCCATCGGTTTACGGCCTCGAGGGAACAACTTCCTTTTTTACGGGCGATATTTCGGTAAATATCGATGCATTCTCGGTTTCAATGACAACAGACTCTTCCGTTCCGAAAATTGCTTCAAGCATGATTTCGATTCTCGGAATGTTTGGATTCCTTGACGGCGGTGAAAAAGCTTTTGACTATATTTATTCAAGAGTTAAGGAAAAACTTATGCCGAAAATGATTCTTGATACTTTTGGAACGATGCCGTCGCTTTGGTCAATGGTTTCGCCTGAAAGATATGATGAAGCAAAAGCTTTTGTCTTTTCCGGAAGAGAGGAGCAGTACGCCGGTCTGATTGAAAAAATTGACAATTATCACAACAAAGTCGGACTTCATATTGCGGATATTCTTAAAGAATATACCGAGGCCGGAGTAAACTTTTCCTGCGTTGCAAAGTACGGGTA
>JAUNFH010000102.1:609-1431 GCA_030525185.1 Clostridia bacterium | reverse complement strand
GTATGTTGCTTCTTCTCTTTGCACTTCATACAGAAACGAACAGACTGACGGAATGGCAACGGTCAAGGATGCCTCTCTCGGTGCAACATGTGCAAAATTCGGCGAAAAGCTTCCTGAAAGCTACATAGCTTCGCATAATTCAAAATATGTTTCGGGTGATAAAATTATCGATGCCGGTTCATGCCTTTATCCGGACAGCACATGGTTCGTTAAGAATCTTGACCATTCGTTAATGCCCGGTGTTCTTGAAAACTTTTGCGCAACGCTGATTGCAAAGGAAAATCAGCCGACCGTTTTTGATTCGGAGCGTTATCCGCAATTCATGGTCTATGACAAACGCGACGGTGCACTCGTTCCGCTCAACGATATTTCTGACATCGATTCGTCAACAGAGGTTACGAATCCCGGCGGAATTGTCGGCTTTTTTGCAAAAATCAAAACTTTCTTTGAAAATATTTTTGCAAAAATCAAAGCGTTATTTAAATAATTTCCCGTTCACCTTTCTTTTTCTCCTCTTGCGAAAGCAAGAGGAGATTTTTATATAAATGCCGTTTGTTTCTTTTAAAGTACCGCTTATTTCTTTTATGTTGATTTGATGATTTTGTTGTGGTAGAGTAGTTAACAGCCGGATGATTTCGGCTGTTGTAATTGAACATTGAGTTTAAAATGTTCAAGGATTTTTTTGCTGCGGGCTATTAAATAACTATTCTGTTTAATAGTAACCTTGGGCAATTTGGAATGGGAGGTGAAAAGGATGAAAAAGGTAAATGATTCAGAACTTAGAAATGTAGATGCCGGAAAAGTTTATAGCTATACAAGAAG
>JAUNFH010000102.1:0-583 GCA_030525185.1 Clostridia bacterium | reverse complement strand
CGAAATATGTGGCAAAAAATTTACAACAAGTGTGAAGTACAATAATATCTTTAATTTAGTTGGTGCGGTACAGACTGTATATAACAGAGTAAATAATAGATATTATGCTCACCTTGCTTCGGCACACTAATTAATAACAATTATGATTTTGAATGTTGGGAATAGTCCTTTTCAAAATCATAATTGTTTTTTGCTATAATAAAAAGGAGGTGTATATATTGATGAAAATTATAAAACAACATGACAGTTACGATTGCGGTGCTGCTTGTTTGGCTATGATTGCCAAGTTCTATGGTATGAATTTGCGGATTTCTCAATGTAGAAAGCTTACAAAGACAGATCGAAATGGTGTCAATTTGTATGGAATGGTTGATGGAGCAAGAAAAATTGGATTGGATGCAGAATCATTATATGGCGATATTGACGATTTGATTGATTCAATTAATAATAAAAAAGTCGAACTTCCTTTTGTTGCACATATCACAAATGAACAGGGGATGCTTCATTTTATTGTGATTTATAAAAATAAAAACGATAATTTATATATAGCTGATCCAGGAAAAGGAAAATACATTTTGAGTAT
>JAUNFH010000265.1 GCA_030525185.1 Clostridia bacterium | reverse complement strand
TTTTGAAACTTTCCATAAGTTCGCAGAAGGTCTTAAAGGCGGTGTAGTTTTCTTTTTCGCTCGTAATGTCGCCTGTTACGGCGATCATATCCGGCTTTGTGGTTTCAATCATTTCCGTGATGGTCTTAAAGGCTTTTGCATCTTTCTTCCCGTCATTGAGAATATGGACATCCGTTATCTGCAAGACAGTGAAAGCCGTGTTTCCGGCACGCACATACTTTTTGCCGTAAAAAGTGACCGTCAATGCTGCCGTACCTCCCAAAGCCGCAAAAACCAACAAAATGCTTAAAAATACCTTTGTTCTTTTTTTCATAATCTTACCTCTTTATTACAACCTTTTCATCAACCGTCAGTGTTTTATTCAAATGACGGTTCCACACGGTTATCGGTCTGTCGCTGTGAAGCTTGGTAACAAGTCCGTTTTTCCATTGGAAGCTGATTCTGGCGCCGTTTACCACGATATTTTTCACTTTGCCCTCTTTTTTGAAGCTTTCGGGCAAAGCCGGAAGAATTTCGATTACGCCGATTTCTTCGGTCACAAGCATCTCGTTTATTCCGGCAACAAAGCCCATGTTTCCGTCAATCTGGAAATAGAACGGCGGATGAACACAAAACAGATTTTTGAAAACCGAGTGCGTCAGCATACTGCGGATAACGGTTTCCACCGTTTCGCCTTCACGCAATTTTGCCGCAAGACAGATTGCCCACGCCGCCGACCAGCCGATGTGCTGTCCGGAGTGAGTGAGCCGATAATCAAACAGCTTTTTTATCCATTCGGTTCGTTCTCGGTCTGCGTCAAAACCGATAAGATTGCCCGGATAAAATGCATACAGCGGCGAAAAATGGCGGTGTCCCTTTTCCGGTGTTTCAAAATCCGTATGCCACTCGCAAATCCCGTTGATTCCCTCTATGAACGGATAGAGAAGCGGTTCTTTCTCTTTTATTTCCGCTTTCAGCGCTTCGTCATCAGACAAGTCAAGTGCATTTTGGAACGCTTGACGAACAAGTGCCATATCGAACGCAGAGGCGTAGTCGAGTTTGCAGTTTTTTCCGCCTTTTGAGAATACATTTTCCGGCGACGCCGACGGGCAAATCACATATCTGCCCTCATACAACACAAGAAAATCACAGGCAAACCTTGCGGACTCGGTTGCAATTTCTTTGATTTTTTCACGGTATTCCTCCAGAAAGCCGTTTTTATAATGTGAACACAGCTCGTTTGACAGCCACACTCCGCAAAGCGGAGCAAACATATAATTTGCGTCACCTTTCACAGGCGGAGTTTTTCGCCATAAATCAACGTTGTGATTGCAGGCAAAACCTTGGCAGCCGTAATTGATTTCGGCTGTCTTTTTTCCGTTTTGCATGGTTTCATAAACCATACTCACAAGCGGCTCAAGACATTCGGAAAGTCCCGAACGTGAGGCGCCCCAATAGTTCATTTCGGTGTTAATGTTGACAGTATAGTTACTGCTCCAGGGAGGGCGAACGGAGTTGTTCCAAAGTCCCTGAAGGTTGAGCGGCTGGCCGCCCTTTCGACTGCCCGAGATCATCATATATTTGCCGTAATTATACAAAAGCTCGCAAAGCGGTCTTTCGTCTTTGCCGTTTTTAACCGATTTCAGCAATTCATCGGCAAAAATATCTTTCTCGCAACAGAAAGATATTTTTTGCTTGTTGAAAAGAGCGGAATAATCTTCGATATGCCGCGATTTAAGATAAGCAAAATCCTTTTTGGCCGAATCGAGAGC
>JAUNFH010000101.1 GCA_030525185.1 Clostridia bacterium | reverse complement strand
GTTGCCGTTCTCGGCGTAATCAGCATTATTGTTTATCAGCTTTGCTATAAAATGACGACTGAAAGAGTTGTCAGCGTTCCGAACAAAAACAAAAAAGTCAACGTCGGAAAAACGGTCAAATCGCTTTTCAAAAACCGTCCGTTCTTGGCGCTTTGCCTTGCTTCAATGCTCCTCATCGCCGTTCAGCAGTATACGCAGACAACCTATAACTATCTTTTCCTCAACTACTTCCAAAAGCCGCAGCTTTATTCACTCGTAACCGTATTCACCTATCTTCCGATGGCGCTTTTGCTCCCGGTGCTTCAAAAAATCGTTCGCCGCTTCGGAAAAAAGGAAGTTTGTGCAATCGGCATGGTTCTTTCCTTTGCGGCAAACCTTGTTTTGTGGCTTATTCATACAAAGAGCGTTGTGGTATTCTTTGTTCTCTGCTTCCTTTCGGGACTCGGAATGACGTTCTTTGTTCTTGAAATCTGGGCGCTTGTAACCGACGTAATCGACTATCAGGAAATCCTTTCCGGTCAGCGCGACGAGGGTACATCCTATGCATTCTTCTCCTTCACAAGAAAGCTCGGTCAAACAATCGCCGGCGTACTCGGAACGGGTGTTCTTACAATGATAGGTTATGACGCAAAGGCCGTTACCGCCGAAGCCGTTCAAAGACTTTATACGGTTTCAACCGCTTTGCCTGCCGTGATGTGCCTTGTTATGGCGCTTTCACTCGGCATTCTTTATCCGCTCACAAAGAAAAAGCTTGAGGAAATGCACGGTTCCAAAGGCTTGATCGAAGAATAAAAAATCAAATTTAATTTCAAAGGAGTTTTTAAAATGAAATATTTTCTTGACAGCGCAAAAATTGACGAAATCAAATTTGCCTATAACACTTTCGGAATCGACGGCGTAACAACCAATCCGAAGCACATCATGAACAGCGGCAAGCCGTTCCTCACCGTTATTGCCGAACTTGCCGAATGGGTAAAGGAAGAAAAAATCGAAGGCTATGAAAAGTTCCCGATTTCGGTTGAAATCAATCCCCACCTCGATAACGCCGACGAAATGGTAAGCGAGGGCAAAAAAATTGCCGCAATGTCGCCGAACTTTGTCATCAAAATTCCCTGCACCGAAGCCGGTGTAACCGCCGCAAGAAGACTTGAAAAAGAGGGCGTCAGAACGAATCTTACCCTCGTCTTTTCGCCTGCACAGTCAATTTGGGCGGCAAAGAACGGTTCGCTTTTCGTCTCTCCGTTCATCGGTTGGAAAGAAGCCAACGGCGAGGACTGCAAGCAGTATATCGCCGACATCGTGAAGATTTACAAAAACTACGGCTTTTACGGAAAGACTCAAATCATCTGCGCCGCAATCTGAACGCCGAAGCAGTTTGTTGACTGCGCAACCGCCGGAGCGGATATTGTAACCTGCGGCCTTGACGTATATCTTGAAAGCATCAAGCACGCCTATACCGTTCAGGGACTCGGAATTTTCACCGACGCATGGGATCACACTGTAACGGAATAAGGGGTGAAGAAGATGAACATCGGTTTTATCGGACTCGGCATAATGGGCGAAGCAATGTGCTCAAACATCATCAAAAAGCACGACGGAAAAGTTTTTCTTTTTGACCTTTGCAAAGAAAAGGTTGAGTCTCTCGCCGTCCTCGGCGGTGTACCTGCCGAAAACGGCAAAGACCTTGCCGAAAAGTCAGACGTAATCATCACAATGGTTCCGAAGTCGGAACACTCGCGTGCGGTATATGAAGAAATTCTCCCCGTTTTGAAAGCGGGAAAAACCTGCATTGACATGAGCACGATTGACCCCGACGTTTCGGTTGAAATTTCAAAACTTGTCAAAAATACCGGCGCTGACTTTGCGGATGCTCCGGTTGTCAAATCCCGACCCGCGGCGGAAAGCGGAACGCTCGGAATCTATGTCGGTTCGGATGAAGATACCTTTGAAAAAATTCGCCCGATTCTTGCATACATGGGAAGCAACATTATCCGCATGGGCAAAAACGGAATGGGCCTCGTTATGAAAATTTGTCACAATACCCTTGTTGCCCAAATTCAAAACGGTGTCAACGAAACGCTTGCCCTCGCAAGAAAAGAAGGAATTTCCGTTGACGACTTTGCAACAGCAATTTCTTACGGCGGCGGACAGAATTTTTACCTTGACGGACAGGCACAAAACATCAAAAACGAAAACTGGACAACGGCTTTTTCGCTTGAAAATATGCACAAGGACCTCGGAATCTGCGAACGTCTTTCAAAAGAAAGCGGCTTTGCAATGCCCGGAATGGAAAACGCAAAGCGCGTTTATGACGAGGGAATGAAAAAAGGACTCGGAAAAGAGGACTTCCGTGCAACGTACAAGGTGGTTGCCGGTGAATAAGATTCTTGAAAGACTCAACGAAGTCAACGACGTTCCCGTTCTTTCGGTTTTTGACGAAAAATTCAAAACGTTCGGACGTGTTCTTTCGGGTTATGATTTTTCTGTCCTTCAAAAATATATGGAAGAAAAAACCGACATTCCCGAAAGCGGAAACATCTATATCGCAAGTGTTCCCGAACTTGAAGAAACCGAACTCAAAGAACAGCTTGAAAATGCGCTTTACGGGGCTGCTCCGATTCAAATCGGCTTTTGCAACGGAAGAAACACAACCTATAACGGCTTTGAATTCCACAAGTGTTCGGAGATTAACGTTGCCGTTTCGGACTTTATGCTCGTTCTCGGCCATGTTTGGGACATAAAAGAAAACACGTTCGACATCAAAAACGCAACCGTTTTCTTTGTTCCGAAAGGAACTGCAATCGAAATGTTTCAAACAACGCTTCATCTTTCGCCGTGCAGAACGTGCGACGAGGGTTTTCGAGACATTGTTGTTTTGCAAAAAGGCACGAACACTCCGCTTGAAAAAAAGCCCACTTGCGATGACCCGGAATCGAAGCTCCTTTTGCAAAAAAACAAGTGGGTGATCGCTCACCCCGAGCGCGAACCGCTGATAAAGCAGGGCGCATTCCCCGGCGTAATCGGCGAAAACAAAGAGTTGTTTTATTAAAAGTTGGTGGAGAAATGGATAATTTTACTTTAGCATATGTTCCCGTCGGAGTTCCGACGTTTGAACTTGCCAGCGCAAACGAACAGTTTGAAAAGTCGAAAAAAATGCTTTCCTCGCTTTGCGAAAACGTTGTTTTTCCCGATGAAATGCTGCTTTCGCTTGAAAAGCTTACCGCGTTCCTCGATTCGATTGATCCCGATTTAATCGTTTTTCAAAACGTAACCTTTGCAAATTCGGCGTATATTTCCGAGGTGCTTAAAAGGTTTTCGTGTCCGCTTCTTCTTTGGACGCTTCGCGAACCCGCAATTGACGGAACAAGACTGCGGCTCAATTCGCTCACTGGTGCGTTCTCCGCGGCGAACACAGTGAAGTACTTCAGAACCGAACCGTTCGGCTATGTTTTCGGCTCGCCCGAAGAAGAAAAAGTAATCAAAGAAACCGCCGCCTATATCGAAGCGTCAAAGGTTAAAAAAAGCCTCAAGTCGCTCAGAATGGCGTCCGTCGGTCACACTCCGCAAGGCTTCGGTTTCGGAAGAGCACTCGACGGCGACCTTCTCAAAACTTTCGGCGTAACGCTTGAATCAATCGAAGCGCGCGAACTCATTGAAAAAGCAAAAGCGTACTCCGACGAAGAGGCAAAAGCGTATCTTGAAAAAGCCGAAAAAGCAATGAACGGACTTGAAAACACGCCCGAAAAGAACGCACTCGACTTTGCTCGGCTGTATAAAGCCTATGACGAATACTGCAAAAATGCAGGCATCGGCGCGCTTTCTTCGCGCTGTTGGCCGGACTTTTTCGTCTCGTTCGGAACGCCGGTTTGCGCTGTGCTTTCAATGCTCAACGACATGGGCGTTGCCGCCGCATGCGAGGCTGATACCTACGGTGCGCTTTCGATGTATATCGGAATGCTGCTTTCAAAAAAGAGCGTCTTTTTCGGCGACCCCGTTTCGCTCGACGAAAAGGAGAACACCGTCACTTTTTGGCATTGCGGAATGGCGGCGTGTTCGCTTGCGCGTGAAGATACCGGCGCGTGCGTCGGTGTTCATTGCAACAGAAAAATCGGACCGACGATGGAATTCGGCTGCAAAAAAAGCGACGAAGTAACTATTTTCAGGGTCGGCAAAAAGGAGGACGGTTCGTTCCGCTTCTATATCGCAAAAGGCAGTGCGCTCGACAAACCGAAGCAATTCTTCGGAACGAGCACCGTTGTAAAAATTGACGGGGACGCGGAAAAACTTATCAAAAAGAGCGTCAAGGACGGCTGGGAGCCGCACTTCGCCGTAATTTATAAGGACGTTTCCGCTTCGCTTCGTGCGCTCGGAGAAATGCTTTCCGTTGAGGTTTGCGAATACTGATATGGCAAAAAATATACTGTTTTTACTTGTCGTCTTTTTGACGAACGTCATTCAGGGAATCACGGGCTTTGCCGGAACAATGCTTGCAATGCCGCCGAGCGTGATGCTTGTCGGTTTTGAAACGGCAAAACCGATTCTTAACGCACTCGGCCTTCTTTCGGGTGTATACATCGTTTTGCAAAAACGAAAAAGCGTGAACAAAAAAGAGTTTTTGAAAATCATTGCCGTAATGTCCGTCGGAATAATCGGAGGAATTGCGCTGCGTTCTCTTTTTGCGGACAAGGCATCGGTGCTTTATATCATTCTCGGTGTGATTGTGATTCTGACCGCACTTTCGGGAATATACAAAAGCTTTTTCAAGAAAGGCGAACAAAGCACCGAACACGGAAAGGTTGTTTCGTTTCTGCTCCTTGCTTCGGCGGGTGTGACTCACGGAATGTTCGTTTGCGGCGGACCGCTCTTGGTTTCGTACATGACGGGCAGGGTCAGGGACAAGGACGAATTTCGCGCAACGCTTTCGGCTTGTTGGATCGTTCTCAACGGAATCATTCTTTTTGACGACGTGCGAAGCGGACTTTGGAACAAAGATTTGATTTTGATTTTCGGCCTTTCCGTTGTTTTGCTTTTTGCGGCGATGTTCGTCGGAAGTATTCTTGTCAAAAAAATGAGCCGCGAAGTTTTTATGAAAGTGACGTATGTTCTTCTTATAATTTCCGGCATAATGCTTTTTATAAAGTGAGGTGAAAGAATGAACTATACGGGCTTCAACATGAGCAGCATAAAAAACGCAAACCGCGCTTCGGTGCTGTATCTTCTCAACGGTAACGAAAAGCTCAGCCGAAAGGATATTGCCGAAAGGCTCGGCCTTACCCCGGCGGCGGTGAGCAAAATTTGCGCCGAACTGATTTCGGAAGGTTCGATTTCGGAAACCGGAAGCACAGAGGATTCGGTCGGCGCCGGAAGAAAAAGAATCATTCTTTCGCTCAATTCCAAGGGCATTTTTGTCCTTGCGCTCAGCATTGACAAAAAAGGTTTTTACACGTCGGTCTGTACCCTTGACGGCGAAGAAAAATGCGGCGGACGCTTTCTTTTTGAAAAGGACGCTTCGCCCGAAGAATGCCTTTCATTAGCCGGAAAAAAGAGCCTTGAGCTTTTGGAAAAAAGCGGTGTGCAGAAAGAAAAAATCATCGGCGCAGGCGTCGGAATCGTCGGCGGAGCGGACAAGGAAAAAGGAACAACCGCCGGAAATTACGGCGTTTGGCATCCGGGCGTTGCGGTGCGCGAGATTCTTGAAAAAGAGCTTTCAATGCCCGTTGCGATTGAAAACAACGTTAAAGCTTTTGCACTCGCTTCGCTGATTTTTGACCGGAAGAACGTTGAGGACAATATTCTGTTTGTCAAATGGGGGCCGGGCGTCGGTTCGGCAATAGTTATCGGCGGCTCCGTACTCGGAAAAACCGACAGCGACTCTTCGGAAATCGGCCATTACATTTCCGTTCCCGACGGAGAAAAATGTCGTTGCGGACGAAGCGGTTGCCTTGAAACCGTGGCGTCCGCCGATGCGATTGCAGGCAGTGTTAAAGAACTTTTTTCAAAAGAAAAAACCCCGAAGCTTTTTGAAAAGAGCGGCGGAGAAAAGGAAAACGTTGAAATTTCAAAAATACTCCTTTGCGCCCAAAACGACGAACCGATTGAAAACGTGATCGACGAAAGAATAAAGCTTCTTTCAAAGGCGGTGACGAATGCTTCGGCCGTGATTGCACCGGAGAGGATAATCGTTTTCGGCTATATGTTCACAACGGAGACTTTTAAGCGTTTTGAAAAAGAATGCAAAAGGCTTTATCCGTCATTCAAAAAGGGATATATCAGACTTTCGCCGCTTGATGAAAAGCATAATTTCATCGGTCCCGCGGCTGTTGCGGTGAAAAACTTTTTCTTTGAAAAGAAATAAGATCCTTCAAAGTCCGCTTTTTTTGGACTTTTTAAGGCCGAAAAGCGTTGACAAAATTCAAGCCCGGTGATATCATATTCCCATCCTATAAAGAGTGCGTGAGAGACAAGCTCGCCGACCGCACAGCAACCTGCCCGAAAGGCAAGGTGCTAAAGCTTGAACGATGGGAGAACGGTTTAAAAAAATTCGCCTGTCGTTTTCGGCAGGCGTTTTTCATGCCTCTTAAAAACGAACGGAGGCAAAAAAGATGGAAGAATTGTTGAATCTCATCAAAGACGGAAAGGATGTTTGGGTAGGGCTGAAAGACAGCGAAACCGCAAAGCGTTTCCTTGAAGACGCCGAAAAGGAAGGTTTCACGTTCGGCGACGGAGCAAAGCCGACCGAAAGACCGAGGGACAACGTTTATGCTTTGAAAAAGGATAAGACGCTGTGCTTTGTCGGTTCCGTCGGACATATCAGATACTTTCAGTCGAACGACGAAAAGCTGACAAAAATCGATTACGCGGAATATCTGAAACAAAAATAAAAGAAAAAGAGCTGTTCGCCGAAAATTCGGAATGAACAGCTCTTGCTTTTTTGAATTAAAGAAGGTTTGCGCCGTGCTCTTTGCAATACTTCACAACGTCGTCGCTCCAATATGAGGATTGAACCTCGCCGATATGCGCCTTGCGAAGGAAGAACATGCACATTCTTGACTGGCCGATTCCGCCGCCGATTGTGCAGGGAAGTTCACCGTTCAAAAGCGCTTTGTGGAACGGAAAATTCTTTCTTTCTTCACAGTCGGCAATTTTCAGCTGGCGTGCCATTGATTCTTCGTTGACTCTGATTCCCATTGACGAAAGCTCAAACGCAATGTCAAGAACGGGATAATAAACGATAATGTCGCCGTTGAGATTCCAATCGTCATAGTCGGGGGCTCTTCCGTCGTGAGGCTTTCCGTCCTTGAGCGCACCGCCGATTTTCATGAGGAAAATTGCGCCGTATTCTTTTGCGGCGGCATATTCACGCTCTTTTCTCGAAAGGTTCGGATACTGTTCCTCAAGTTCAAAAGAGGAAACAAAGTGTATTTTTTCGGGAAGAAGGCTTCCTATGAAATTATATTCCTTTGTGATGTAGTATTCCGTGTGGCGAAGAGCGGAATAGATGAGCTTAACGGTTTTTTTGAGCGTATGCTCGTTGCGCTCGTCCTTCGGAATAATTTTTTCCCAGTCCCACTGATCGACGAAAATCGAATGGATGTTGTCGGTGTCCTCGTCGCGGCGGATTGCGTTCATGTCGGTATAAAGACCTTCGTTTTCTTCAAAGCCGTACATCTTGAGGGCATATCTTTTCCATTTTGCGAGAGAGTGAACAATTTCAAATTTTTCGCCGCTGAAAACGTCAAAGGAAACGGGTCGTTCCGTACCGTTGAGGTTGTCGTTCATTCCGCTTTTTGCGTCAACGAAAAGGGGGGCGGAAACACGGGTGAGGTTGAGTTCGATTGCAAGGTCGCGTTCAAAAAAATCTTTGACCTTTTTGATTGCCTGCTCGGTCTCACGAAGGGAGAGGTGAGAGCAGTAATTTTCCGGAATACAGCAAGACATAAT
>JAUNFH010000264.1:1505-1761 GCA_030525185.1 Clostridia bacterium | reverse complement strand
TACGCTCGATTCAAGAACAGTTCTTAAAACCGGAAGTGCTTATCAGGTTGATTATCCGACAAATTACACAATGACACAGATCCTCGGTTTCATAGGAGCTTGCAACGGAGGAAACTGGGTGATTACGCCGGAAAACAAATTGAGATTGATTCCGATTGTTCCGCTTTCTTCGGAGACTTTTGACATTGTTGATTATGATTACAGCACTATTTTTTCGACAGACGGATACAAATTAATTTACAAAGAATACACGGAA
>JAUNFH010000264.1:0-1495 GCA_030525185.1 Clostridia bacterium | reverse complement strand
AAAACACAATTACAAACACAGCAGGCGGCGGATTGATTAATGTTCCGGTTGTTCTCGACAAAATTACGACAGGAAAAGCACAAACTATCAGTCGTGTGACAATCACCGTTGACGACAGCCTCGGATATACCAACGGCGATGACACGGGAACGGAATTGAAGATTACCGGTATCCCGTATGCAAGTCAAACAGTATGCGATGACTTATACAATGCATTAAAAAACGTTGTATATGCGCCATTCAGCGCGTCTAAAACGTGCTTTGATCCTTGCACCGAACTCGGTGATTGGGTAATCATCGGCGATGAGGTCCGCAGTGTGATTTACAAACAATCAATCACACTCGGAGTTGATTTTCGGGCAAACATTGAAGCGCCGGGAAAAGACGAAACCGAGGATGAGTTCCCGTATCTCGGAGAAGTTGACAGGTTAAAGTCAAGGACCGAAGAACTCAAAAAATATGTTGAAGATTCAAAAGACGAAATCAACTCCAAAATTGAGCAAACGCGGGAAAGCATACTTCTCGAAGTTTCGGGAACATATGCGACGGGAGAGTCTGTGAGTGCTTCGCTCGAAGTTCTTGGGAAAGAAATCAGTTCAAAGGTTTCAAGCAACGATTTAAAGACCGAAGTTTCTTCCCAAATTTCGCAGACAGCTTCAACCATTCGCCTTGAAGCGTCAAAAATTGTTTGGACCGCGGACAAGTCAAGCATGACGGAAGAAGGCGTTTTGACCGCTTCGGGAGCGAACATCACAGGCGAAATTACGGCAGAAAGCGGAACAATCGGCGGCTTTTCAATTAAGAAGGAAGCTTTGCAATACGGCGATATGAGTGACGACGAAAACAGATTTTTGCTTTATCCCTCAGGTTCCGCTTCAACGTATTGCACGGGAAACAAGACCACAAAGGGCTGGACCATCGTCAGCGGTTCAAACTTCGGCGTTTTGAAAGACGGAACAATGTTCGCAACGAATGCGACTATTACGGGAAAAGTCACCGCAAACGAAGGCAAAATCGGCGGACTGTATATCGGTTCCAACGGCGAACTTGCAAGGTCAATGCCAGAAGCAAAAGACGCAACGACAGAAAAATGGATTCCGAACGCTTATACATTTCTCGCTTATCCGTATAACGAAAACAACGACATTTGGACGGTTGCGGGGAAAAACGTCAGAAGGCCGGCAATGCTCCTCGGAAAAAACTTTTGCGTTACCACAGCAGGGAAGCTTTATGCAACCGGCGCAGAAATTGCGGGGAATATCACGGCATCAAAACTCACGCTCGCCAAAAACGCAAAGTTTGTTGACGAGGACGGAGAAGACGTTATTCCGGAAATGCCCGACACGTCGGTTTTTATTGAAAAAGACGGAGCGATTACGGAAGTTACAGACCCGGACATTATCGCCCAAATTGAAGCGGGAACATATGAAGGAACGTCAAAATACTTTGCGGTTGACAATGACGGTCTTCTGGTGGCGGCGAACGCTGTTGTTAT
>JAUNFH010000263.1 GCA_030525185.1 Clostridia bacterium | reverse complement strand
GAGACACCGATTGACGATGAACCCGATACCCGCGATTTTTCCGACGACAACGATGAAACTGAAGACAGCACGAGCGAGGAAGCAAAAACAACGACCGAAAGAAAAACTCAGGGCGAAAAAAAGACGGAGCCGGAAGAGCCTTCAACCAAGGCCGCGGCAAAAATCAGCAACTCGTCCTACCTTGCTCCGCTCAAAGGCAACGTGACCAAAGCCTATTCTCCGCAGGTTCCGATTGAAAGCAAAACCATGGGCGACTACCGCACCCACAGCGGAGCCGACTTTGAAGGCAGCGAGGGCGAAGAGGTTCTCTCCGTCGGCAACGGCGTTGTGACGCGCGTTCTTGTTGACTCAATGTGGGGCTACGTTATTGAAATTGACCACGGCGATTTTACGGCCAGGTATATCGGCCTCAGCCAGGAAAACGCAGTCTCAATCAACGACGAAGTGAAGCCCGGAGAAAAAATCGGCGTTCTGACTTCAATTCCTGCGGAACGCGAGGACGGCGTTCACCTGCATTTTGAAGTTCTCAAAGACGGAAAAGCGGTCAATCCCCTCGCGGCGATTGGAATTGCCGGCTGAAAAACGAAAACGCGCCCTCATGAACCGCTTAGGGGCACAGCACAAAAAGAGAATCGGCAAAACACGGCCGATTCTCTTTTTTCTTTTTCGTTTTATATGCACGCGACAATTGCACTGCATAAAATTTTCAATCTAAGAATCTCAAATAAAATGTTCACAGAAAGTTTTAAATTTTATAAAAAACTCTTGTAAGTTTGAACTTCGTATGATATAATCAGCGTAGCGAATACCAAAATATTCAGGAAGGAAGGTATTTCATAATGGACGATTTTGTAAAGGCTATCTATGAATTCGTTGAAAAGTTCAAGGCTATGATCGAGAACCTCGTTAAGAGCTTCCGTGATTGGAACGACAAGAACTAAACTAAAGAAAAAGCAGCCCTTCGCTTCGGCGGAGGCTTTTTCTTTGTCTGCGGCTTTGAATTTGCCTTTTGGGCTTGATTTTAAAAGCGCAGTATTGTATACTTTTTCCGGACTTATAACTAATAATTGTAAAGGATGGTTTTTCATGGCAAAGCTCAAAGATATCGACAGTATGGCGGAACAAAAAGGTGCCGGGGTCAAAACGTTCTGGCAGTTCGTCAAATTCATTTTTGTCAGCCTGCTTGCAATGATCGTTCAGTTTGCAACGCTCAACCTTTTGCTTCTGCTGCCGCAGATCAAAGCCATTGTCTCTCAGCCTTATGAATTCTGGGTCTTTGTTTCCGACGGTCTCAAGGAAAACGGACTTGGCTATTTCATCGCTTTCAACATTGCAAATATCCTCGCCCAGATCGTCGCCTTCTTCGTAAACAGGGAAAAGACCTTCAACTCCGGCGCAAACGTTGCCGTAACACTCCCGATATACATCGTTTTCACCGTTGCACTGCTCTGCTTCTCGGCCTGGCTTTCTCCCACCCTTCAGGGTCTGTTCGTAAAAATGGGAATGGGCGCACAGGGCGCGGCCAATGTTTCAACAATGTGCTGCTCCGCAATTCAGTTCTTCCTCTACTTCCCGGTTGACAAGATTCTTTTCCACAAGAAAAAAGAGGATAAAGAGGAACCGAAAGAGGAAAAATAAAGCTAAATAGAGCCAGCCTTAGATTCAAAAAGCGTTTTTCAGTCTGCCCTTTCGGCGGACGAAAAAACGCTTTCTCTGTGCTCTTTTTCCTGCCACGGAGGTAAAAATGTTCAAACTCATTCAATGCGCAGAA
>JAUNFH010000100.1 GCA_030525185.1 Clostridia bacterium | reverse complement strand
TTTGCCGACATCAAATCTTTCAGAGAATATCAGGACAAGGTTCCTCTTACAACTTATGCCGATTATGAGCCGTACGTTGACCGTATGCTCAAGAACAAAGAAAACAACCTTATGTTCACCGGTTGGAACGTTCGTTACTGCTCCTCATCCGGAAGTCTCGGAAAGCCGAAGATTCTTCCGAAGTCGGTGAAGGACCTTTGGACGATGCAATGCATCGGTTTTTCGGCTTCCGTCGCAACCGCCGCTCACTGGATTAAAAAGCACCAGAACAAGCGTATGCCGGCTTCAATCGGCCCTCTTGCTCTCGTTCTCACCGGCCACAGACTTGAGGACGGAAAGCAGTGCAACGGCGCAGGCCAGATTCCGCTTACATACCTTAAGGCGATTACGCCGTTTTTCTGCACTTCTCCGCTTGAACTTCTTTATCCCGAACACGAAGAGCTTCTTGACACGGCATATCTTCAGACTTTCTTCGCCGTTAAGAACGAAAAGGTCAGCTATCTCGGCTCAATGGTAATCACTCTTCTCACAACAATGTTTGACTGCCTTGAAGAAAAATGGGAAATGATTTGTCATGACATTGAAACCGGAACGATTGACCCGAGCGTCAAAATCACTCCGGAGCTTCGCGCAAAGTTCACAAGAAAGCTTAAGCCGGACCCCAAGCGCGCCGCTTTCCTCAGAAAAGAGTTTGAAAAGGGCTTTGACGACCCGATCGCTCCGAGAATTTGGCCGAATCTCACCTGGGCTTACGGAATGATCAACTCAACGCTCAGCGCATATGTTGAAAAACTTAAAAGATATATCGGTCCGGACGTTCCGATTCACAACATGGGATACGCCGCAGCGGAAGGCTTCTTCGCAATGGCAACCGAACTCAATGTCACCGACGGTGTTCTTCTTCCGAACTTCATTCTCTTTGAGTTCCTTCCGATCAACGAAGGCGACGAGGAATCAGACCATAATATGCGTCCGCTTCTCATCAACGAACTTGAAGTCGGAAAAACATATGAACTCATCGTTTCAAACTTCTCCGGTCTTTACAGATACCGCATGGAGGACGTTGTCAAAGTTACCGGAATGTATAACAACACTCCGAGAGTTGAATTCCTTTACAGACTCGGTCTCAGCATGAATCTTGCGAACGAAAAGACCACCTCTCAGATGGTTGACTGGGCCGCTGAAGAAACCGCAAAGGAAATGGGCGACGAATTCGTCGGCCACAGCTTCAGCTATGATTATTCAACCAATCCGCCGCGCTATTGTATGCTTGCCGAAACGACTCACGACGTGAGCGAAGAGGACAGACAGAAATATATCGATATTCTTGACGAAAAGCTCAAGGGCGTCAATGAAAAATATTTCAAGTACAGACGTTGGGGCATGATCAATCGTCCGGAAATTCTCTTCCTCAAAGAAGGAACATACAACGATTACAAGGAAATGCTCCGTCAGAAAGGCGTTGTCCTCAATCAGATTAAGCCCGTAACCGTCATCAATACCGACGAAAGACGCGAGTTCTTCTTCTCACACGTTGCAACTCCTGGCGAACACAACATTGTTTCAAAACAATAAGTCAAAAAGACCGCCGCGTTTTTCGCGGATCAAAGAACAAAGCCAAAACAGAAAAAGCTATAATTCACGTTATCCGTGGATTATAGCTTTTGTTTTTTTAGTATTGCCTGATTTTTAATCTTCTTTCGGTTCGGGGTTTTCGGCTTTTTCTCCGTCGTGTTTTGCGGAGTTACGCTTGATTTTTTGCGTTGAGGTTTTTTCAAATTCGCGCCGTCTTATGCTGAAACGGTGAATGCTTTTATACGACGGAAGGCGCTTGTTTATGCCTTTGACAACATCCGAAACGGCGCCTTCAATGTCGTCGTGCGTCAGTTCGTCTTTTTGAAGCTTTTCTTTGATTGCGTCCTCATCGGGAACAACTTGGGCAACGACGGTTTCATCACCCCTTTTTTCTTCACCGAAAATCAGCGATTCAAGAACAACGGGGTCGCTGTTGAGATAAAACTCAATTTCTTCCGGATAAATATTCTTTCCGCCCTTGGTGACGATTACGTTTTTACTGCGGCCGGTGATGTGATAATTTCCGTTTTTGTCGCAATAGCCAAGGTCGCCCGTGTGGAAAACACCGCCTTTTTTTACGAGGGCGGTCGCTTTTTTGTTCTTGTAATAGCCGAGCATGACCATCGGTCCGTCAACGCAGATTTCTCCGATTCCGTTGTCGTCGGCGTTTTCAACCGTAACCGTGCAGTTTTCAAGCGGGGTGCCGACGCTGTCCGCAAGGGGAGAGGAGGCATCGTTGCAGATTACAATCGGAGAACATTCCGTCAAACCGTAGCCGATTATGACCGGAAGCCCGAAAGAAAAAAAGTCCGAAGCAACGTCAACGTTGAGAGCGGCCGCGCCGCAAATTATCATTCTCACGTTTCCGCCGAAGGCCTCGTGAATAACGTGATACATTCGTTTTCTGAGGTCCGGAGCATATTTTATCAGTGTTTGGGAAACTCGGCCGATTGTGAAAACACGTTTGATTCCGCTTTGTGAGGAAAGCTTTTTGAGAATCTTTGAATGCATTTTTTCAAGCATGAGCGGAACGGTGACAAAGACGGTCGGCTTGAAAAGCGAAAGCTCTTCGCTCATTCTTCTCAAAGACGCACAAAAGGCGACCGAACCGCCGATATACAGAATTGCGAGCATGACAATCGTCTGATATGTGTGATGAAGGGGAAGAACGCAGAGCGTGCTGTCGGCGCAGGAAAGGCCGATTCTTGAAAGGACACCCTGAAGGTCGGAAACAAGGTTTTCGTGCGAGAGCATGACGGCTTTTGCGTTCCCCGTTGTTCCGGAAGTGAAGATGAGAAAGCGCATTTTGTCTTTTTGAAGTTCCGCATTTGTGTAATCCTGAATTCCGCTTTTTAAAAGAAATTCTCCTTTTTCTAAAAGAGAGGGGAGCGAAACAACGCCCGGAAAATCGGTTTCCGAAAAGCAGATGAGCCGAAAGCCCCTCGGAAGGTGCTTTTTTGAGGAGAGGAGCTTTTCGCAAACGTGTTCGTCGCAGATTGCGCCCTTGCAGGAGGAAAAGGAAATTGCGTTCCAAAGTCCTTCGGCATCCATATCTCTGTCAAGGGGAACGATCGCCGCGTTTCCGCAGGAAACGGAAAGATAGGAAACGCACCATTCATACGAATTCTTTCCGCAAAGAGCAATGTTCTTTCCGGAAAGAGAAAGCTCTTTGAAAAGGGCGGTTCCGAGATAATTGACGTGGCGAAGCAATTGTTTGTACGAAACGGTTGAACCGTCGGAAAGAACGGCAGCCGTTCTGAGTCCGTAACGCATTGCGTTGTAATAAAGCATATCGCGAAGCGTTTCGATTTTCTTTTTCTCTTCCGTGGCGGCCGCCTCCTTTCGGTTAAAAGTTGTTACACTCTGAAATTTAAAGGAGAAACATTAAATGAACTTCAATTTCCGGAATGTTATTTTTTGGTCGTTTCCTCCGATCCGTCTTCATTGAAAACAAAGTTTTTGAGAAGCTTGATGTTTTCGTCGAAGTCCATGTAAAGAACGTCCCCGACGCCGCTGATCGTTTTGTTTGACCAAGTTCCCGTTGCGGGAATACGGTGTTGAAGAATGTCATAACGAAGATAGCCGACGGATGAGGCGGCGAGCGAAATCAGCTCGTTTCTTGAAATGCTCGTTTGAATCATCGGAAGAACTTCTTCCATGATTTTCATGAGCTTTACGGGGTTCGTTTTTGAAACGGTTTTGACGATTGCGGAAATGACTTTTCTCTGTCTTGCGGTGCGGTTAAAGTCGTCGTCAAGATAACGGATTCTGCAGTACCAAAGGGTGTGCCAACCGTTGAAATGGTTCGTTCCGGCCTTCGCTTTGATTTTGACTTCGTTGCGAAGATACTGCGCTTCCTCTTTGGTTACGCCTTCAATCGTGAGTCCGCCGAGAAGGTCGATGAATTTTTCAAACGCGTCAAAGTCAACGAGAATATAGTCGTCGATTTTGACTCTGAAGTTATATTCGAGTGTGTCAATCGCAAGCTGAACTCCGCCGAAGCTGAAAGATGCGTTGAGTTTGTTGTAATAACCGCTTGACGGAATGCAAACGTATGAGTCGCGAAGGAAGGAGGTCAGTTTCAGCTTTTTGTGCTTTTTGTCGATTGAGCAAAGCATCATTGTGTCCGAACGCTGACCGCTGACGTCGCCGCGCGCATCGCTTCCGATGAAGAGGATGTTTTTGACGTTTTCGCTTGAATAGAGTTTGCTTTCGCTGATATATTCGTTTTTGTCAATGAGCTTTGTGTCGTAAGAAACCTTTCCGAGAATTGAATAGCCGTAAGCAAAAAGACCGCCGATGAGAAGAACGAGAACGGCAAAAATTATTCCAGCAATTTTTCCGCCGGAAAGTTTTTTCTTTTTGCTTTTGATATTTTTTGCTTTTTTTGAGTTCCCGTTTTTTTGCGGTTCAGGCTGAACTTTTTGAGGCGTTCTCTGCTTTGAAGGAACGGGGACGCGGCTTTCGGTGGGAACTTTCGGAGTGTCGTTTTGTGCGCCTACGGGGCGTCCGGAAGGCGTTCGGCTTCTTTGTTCGCCGGAATAAACCTCTGCGCTTGTTCTCGGTTTGTATTCCGGAACATAAGGCTCGGCGCTCGGCGCAGTTCTTTCTCCGTTTTGCGAAATCGGTCTTCCTTTCGGCGTTCTGCTTTTCGGAAAGTCGTTTTCACTATCGGGAATATGAACGACGAAGTCGGGATCTTTTTTGCTCTCGTCTCTCAGTCTTCCGCTCGGAGCAATCGGCGTTTCGTTTGAAAATCTGTCTGTTGCTCCCGGTCTTCGTTTGTTGTTATGATTTTTTCGGTCGGAAAAATATATATCGTCCAAAGTTTTCACTCCCTGAAATAATTATATATGTTTGTTTCGTTTTTTCAAAGTTTTATCGGGTATTGAGTCTTTTATCTCTTGACTCGGTATACAAAAACATTTTACAATATACGGAAAAAAATCTCAAGGCGTTTTTGTGAAATTAACAAAAGTGTCAGAAAAAATTAAGAACTGAAACAAAATATATTTATCCGAACGGAGAAAATCAGGAAAAAACATACAAAAAAGAGAGCCGCTTTTTGTGAGACTTTCTGAAAATTGCAAAATCCGCTTTAATATTTTTCCCCGATATTGTATACTAATATGAAATGTTTTTTTGCCGGAGAAGGAAGTTCGTTTTTCGGCATACATAAATGAAAAAATCTGAAAAACACGGGGGTATTGAAAATGGCACGAAATCATGAAGTTACCGAAAGACACAACCTTCTTAACCGAGACGGAACGCTTGCCGAACCCGGCTGGTCAAGAAGTCTTGTTCAAATTTATAACAGAGAGGCAATCAAAGCGCCGAAGTTCAGAATCAAAGAGTGGGACTATTATCTTATCCTTTCGGACAAGCACGCCGTTGCGCTCACTCTTTCGGACGACGGTTACATAGGAATGCAGTCCGCTTCGCTCCTCGTTTTTGACGAAAAGAATCCGTGGGAAATCACGAACTCCGTTCTCAATGTTTTCCCGATGGGTAAATATAAACTTCCGAGGACTTCGGAAAAGGGCGACCTTCATTACCACGACAAAACTCTTGACATGGATTTTGTCAAGAACGGAAGAACTCGTCACATCGTCGGTGAATACAGAAACTTCAAAGACGGAAAAACGCTGAAGGTTGACGTCACGCTCGATCAGCCTCCGATGGACACAATGGTTATAGCAACTCCGTGGAAGGAGAACAAAAAGGCTTTCTATTATAATCAAAAAATCAACTGCATGAGAGCTTCCGGATACGCCGAATTTGACGGTGTACGCTATGACTTCAATCCGGAAACCGACTTCGGAACCCTTGACTGGGGTCGCGGAGTTTGGACTTATGACAACACATGGAACTGGGGCAGCGGAAACGGAATTGTCAACGGAAAGCCTTTCGGCTTCAACATCGGTTACGGTTTCGGCGACACCACCGCCGCTTCGGAAAATGTCATTTTCTATGACGGAAAAGCGCATAAGCTTGACGACGTTGCTTTCCATATTCCCTCCTCGGGATATACCGATCCGTGGAAGTTCACCTCAAGCGACGGACGCTTTGAAATGGACTTTTTTCCCGTAATTGACCGAAACGCAAAAATCAGTGTGAAGGTTATTGAAACGGATCAGCATCAGGTTTTCGGAAAGCTCAGCGGAAAGGCTGTTCTTGACGACGGAACTGTTCTTGAAATTAAAGACCTCATGTGTTTTGCCGAAAGAGTACGCATGAAATATTGATTAACAAAGGAGAACCGAAAAATGAAAAAAACACTTCTTATCGGTGCCGGCGCAATCGGCGGAACGCTCGCCGTTCTTATGAAGGAGGCCGGATATGACGTTTCTCTCCTTCTCAGAAACAACGAGGCGAAAGCTAAAATCGAAAAAGACGGCTTTTCGCTCCACGGCGTAAAAGGCGACCACAACGTCCGCTTCAACTGCTATTCTTCGGTTGAAGAGTTGAAAGACGAAAAGTTTGACGTTGTGATCATTGCAACGAAATATCAGGTACTCAATTCCGTTGCCGAAAGCATTCTCGGAAATTTGAAAGACGATTCTCTCGTTGTCGGAATGCAAAACGGAATTCTCACCGAAAGTCTCGCTTCGGTTGTCGGAAAAGACCGTGCCGTCGGCGTAATGATCGGCTTCGGCGCAACGAGAAACGCGCAGGGTGATGTCACAATGACCTCCCTCGGTGAAATGTATGTCGGAATGCTTGACGGCCGCCATCCGGGAAACCTTGATTATCTCAAAGAGATGCTTTCGGTCGTTCTTCCGACTAAAATTTCGGACGATATTTTCCGCCGTCAGTATTCGAAACTCATCATTAATTCATGCATCAACGCAACGGCGGCGATAACAGGTCTCACGCTCGGAAAAATGGTTGACGACAAGAGGGCAAGAACCCTTTATCTCGCAATTGCGAGAGAGGCAATGCACGTTGCGAAAAAAATGGGAATCGACGTTCCGAAATACGGAAAGATGATGAATTATAAAATGCTTATGCTTGCAGACAATGCGGTTTACAATTCCTGTTGCCGCTACGTTGTCTGGCTCGTTTCAAAGCTCAAATATTCTTCGGTAAAACCCTCGACGCTCCAGTCGCTTGAAAAAGGTGAGACGACCGAAATCGATATTTTCAACGGCTATATTGCAAAGCTCGGAGAGGAAAACGGAATTGAAACTCCGGTCAACAGCAAGCTTACCGCAATGATTCACGAGATTGAAAGGGGAGAAAGAAAGATTACCCCGGACAATCTCGAAGAGTTCAGAGGAATGCTTTTTTAATCGGCGAAAAAATCCGCACGGCTTTTGAAGTCGTGCGGATAAGCATTTTTGTGTTGACAAATTATCTGAAAGTGAGTATAATATTAATATAAAAAGGGCTTTGCAGTAAGCGGTTGTCCCTTTAAGTTTGGTTAATAGAAAATAACCGCATCAATTTGGACGTTGGGCGGTTATTTTTTATTATCTGTGTTTTTACTCGCTTCAATGTATGCAACAAGAATCAAGAACAGCATCACTAAGTATTCCATCAGCGACACCTCCCTCCGCTTTTTGTCCGGAGAGAAAGATAATAATAAAAATTCCCTCCGAAAAGGTAATATACTTTTTGGAGGAACAACCGCCTACCGTTTAGGCGAAGCCAACAGTATAATAACATATATATTGAAACTTGCCAAATCTTTGCAAAATCCGTCTTCGTAACCTTTAATAAAAATTATTTCTGATATTGAAAAGTTTTCTACGGCATTTTTCATCGTTTTTTTCTTTTTTCTGTTGACATTCACGCTTTAATCTGTTAAAATTCAAATAATCACTCGGGCAGAGTGAAAACAAAATACCAACTAAATGCATTGACGGAATTATGCTTTTCTTATGAGCTTTCAGAGAGTCGGCACTTGGTGCGAGCCGGCAGTCAGACGAAAAAGCAGTCTCGTTCCCGAGCAGAAC
>JAUNFH010000262.1 GCA_030525185.1 Clostridia bacterium | reverse complement strand
GTAATTTCAATCTCCGGCATTTTGCCTTCAAGATAGTTTTCTATATGAGCGCCGCCCATATTGCCGACACCGATTATTCCAAGCTTAAGTTTTCGTGCCATAGTATCAGACCTTTCCGGCCGCAGAAATAAGAAAAAGCCACGTCTGTTTCCGCTGCGGCCGAACGGGACGTGATTAAATTTTGCAGTTTCAAAACCGGAACAACGATTCCAAATGAAATATTGAAGGGAAGCACACCGTGCGCCATTCAAATTCAACTTGAGTATATCACTAAAGAAAAGGAATATCAATAAACGAAACGCTAAAAAATACTTGTATATTTGAAGTTTTTTTCAAAACACGGTTGTTTTATTCCTGCAAATGATGTATAATGTTAAATCAACGGATGAACAAGATCCGCGAAAACATATTATACACCGAACGGAGGGTCAGAAATGAAAGACTGCACCAGACAATTTACACTCAACCAAAACACACCGGATGAGATGGAAGAAGTTTTAAAAACCGTCTATGAAGCCTTGGTTGAAAAAGGATATAATCCCATTAACCAGATAGTCGGCTATATTCTTTCCGAAGACCCGACATATATCACTACCCACAACAACGCTCGCAGTCTGATTCGCAAAATCGACCGCGATGAGCTTTTGCAGGAGCTTGTTAAAAGCTACCTTCAGGGTAAATAATTTTTGGGAGAAAAGGCACTATGGCAGCAAAAAAGAAAAGTGAATTTCTGATGTATAAGGATAAGCCGCTCGTCAGAAAAGGCAACACGATTTATTACGGCAGTCTCGGCGACGAATTTGTTCTTATGCTTCAGATTCTCAGCACTAAAAACGTTGACGGAATTGAGATGGCTGACCGCGTTTCCGTTCAGCTCATCAACACCGATCCCAACGTCAGGCCGCACGACAGAATCGCCCACAAGACCGAGAAAAAGGGACTTTATGCGGCTCTTGACATCGGCAGAATTTGGCTTGAAAGAGCCCTTGCGTAAACTAAAAAAACGGCGGCAGTGAAAGCTGCCGCCTTCTCTCTCCGCCCGTGGCGCAGCTGGATAACGCAGCAGATTCCGATTCTGAAGAACGGGGGTTCGAATCCCTCCGGGCGGGCCAAATGAAAAGAGCTGCAATTGCTTATGTTTAAAGCGATTGCAGCTCTTTTTGCTTTTTGGCTTGCGGTAAGTTAAAATCCTCAAATAAACGGTAAAAATATACAGTATGCAAGTCAAATGCAAGTCAAGACAGGACTATCTCCAAAAGAAAAGAAACTCGTTGATTTTGTAAAAGAAGCGTAGTATAATAGAAATAACAAGCAGTAGTATAGAGTGAGTACGCGGTGATAGCCGAGGCTCCGGTTGAAATCCGGACACTTGTTATAAAGGGGCTGTTTTTTTACAGCGCCTTTATTTTTTGCTGAGATACTTTATAAGTTAATTAAATAATGCGGTTTTAAATTTTAACGAATGCCCTAACATAAACAATTCAGCTTTTAGAAAATCGATGCACTGTACGGACTTCATTTGCCGGTGTTTGAGGAGTTTTTGAAGGAACAAAAGAATCAAAAAGCGGTCAAAATTTTGACGTGGGTGTGTCATAAGCATACAAAACAAACGGTATTGCCTTCTATGGTGCAAAATGTTATAATTGCTCCGGTAATATTTTGACAAGGAGCACATTCTCATGATTCGATTCAATAATGACTACAACCGCGGCGCGTTCAAATCTATTCTTGACAAATTGGCGGACACAAACGGCACGAGCTTTGCCGGTTACGGTGA
>JAUNFH010000099.1 GCA_030525185.1 Clostridia bacterium | reverse complement strand
TTTCCAAAAGCTCAAGAGCTTTCTTTTTAATCAATCCTGCTGTTTTTTGCATCTTATATCCCCCAGTTTCTTATTCTCGCCAAGAGCGTGAATCTGCTTTGAGAAATCGTTCATGACGAGTGAGAATTTCTGACCTTCCGCGGCGGAAACCCATTCAACGCGGGTTCTTCCTCTTTCAATTCCGAGATAATCGAGCATTGAGAAAAGAAGGGTCATTCTTCTTCTTGCGTAATAGTTACCTGTGCTGTAATGGCAGTCACCGGGGTGGCAGCCGCAGATTATAACGCCGTCCGCTCCCCTTTCAAACGCTTTGAGGATGAACATCGGGTTAACTCTGCATGAGCAGGGAACGCGAATGATTTTTACGTCTGCGGGATAAGCAAGTCTTCCCGTTCCGGCAAGGTCGGCTCCGGCATAGCTGCACCAGTTGCAGCAAAATGCAACGATGAGCGGCTTGAATTCAGATGTTTGATTGTTTTCATTTATCTGCATATCGCGTCTACCTCCGCCATAATCTGTTTATTGCTGAAGCCCTTGAGGTCCATCGCTCCGCTCGGGCAGGCAACCGTACAGGCGCCGCAGCCCTGGCAGACAGCCGAGTTGACCGAAGCAATTCGTCTTGTCTCTTTGATTCCGTGGTCGTTGACAAGCTTTTCAACGTATGTGATTGCGCCGTACGGGCAAACCTTTTCGCAGGACGAACAGCCGTTGCACATGAGCTCGTTCGGAGTTGCGGTGCAGGGATTCGTGACAAGCTTGTCCTTTGCAAGAAGGCCGACAACCTTAACCGCGGCGGCACCGGCCTGAGAAACCGTTTCCGGAATATCCTTCGGACCCTGGCATACACCGGAAAGGAAAACGCCGGCAGTCGGACTTTCAACGGGTTTAAGTTTCGGGTGAGCTTCGGTGAGGAAGTTGTTTGTGTCGATACTTGCGGTGAGCATTGAGGCAACCTTTTTGACGCCCTTGCTCGGCTCGATTGCGGCAGCAAGAACAACCATGTCGGTGTCGATCATAACACGTTCGTTGGTGATGAGGTTAACGGCTCTGACGGTGAGACCGCCCTTGTCGTTTTCATAAACCTTACCGACCATGCCCTTGATGTAATCGACGTTGTACTGTTCAACGGCTCTGCGATAGAATTCGTCAAAGTTCTTACCCGGAGTTCTGACGTCAATATAGAAAACGTGAACGTTTACATCGGGATATTTTTCTCTGATAAGCATTGCGTGCTTTGCGGTGTACATACAGCAGATTTTTGAGCAGTAGCACTTACCTCTTGAAGTAATGTCTCTTGAACCGACGCACTGAATGAAGACAATGTCCTTCGGATGCTCAAGGTTCGACGGACGAAGGAGAGTACCCTTTGTCGGACCGGCCGCATTCATGAGTCTTTCAAGTTCAAGCGAAGTGACAACGTCCGGATGTTCGGTATACTGGAACTCGTCGTACTTTGTTACGTCGCTGATCTGATATCCGGTCGCAACAACTATTGCGCCGTACTTTTCTTCAATAATTTCGTCCTTCTGGTCGAAATTGATTGCCTTTGCGGAACAGTTCTTTTCGCAAAGACCGCATTTGCCGGTCTTGAAGTGAATGCAGTGTTCGGTGTCGATTACCGCAACGTTCGGAACGGCCTGGGCAAACGGAATGTAAATTGCTCCGCGCTTATCAAGCGAGCAGTTGAATTCGTTGCCTGCTTTTCTTGACGGACACTTGTTTGTGCAAACGGCGCAACCGGTGCATTTTGTCTCGTCAACATATCTTGCTTTCTTTCTGATTTTTACGTCGAAGTTTCCGACGAAGCCCTTGACTTCTTCAACTTCGCTGTAGGTATAAAGGGTAATATTTTCATGCTGAGCAGCCTCAACCATTTTCGGTGTGAGGATACATGCGGCGCAGTCGAGGGTCGGGAAAGTTTTGTCGAGCTGGGCCATCTTTCCTCCGATGGTCGGCTCTCTTTCAACGATGTCAACTTTGTAACCTGCGTCGGCAATGTCAAGAGCGGACTGAATTCCGGCGATTCCTCCGCCGATGATGAGCGCTCTTTTCGTGACTGCGCTTTCGCCCGGCTGAAGCGGGGCGTTAAGGCTGACCTTTGCAACGGCGGCACGGGCAAGGATGATAGCCTTTTCGGTTGCTTCAACTCTGTCTTTGTGAATCCATGAGCACTGCTCGCGGATGTTCGCAACTTCAACCATGTACGGATTAAGTCCGACCGATGAAGCGGCTTTTCTGAACGTTGCTTCGTGCATTCTCGGCGAGCATGAGCAGATTACAACGCCGGTGAGCTTATGCTCGGTGATTGCGTTTTTGACAAGAAGCTGACCTGCTTCGGAACACATATACTGGTAATCCTGCGCATAGACAACGCCCGGTTCTTTTTTGATCTCTTCAACAACCTTGGCAACGTCAACCGTGGCTGCAATGTTGCTTCCGCACCAACAAACGAAAACTCCTATTCTTTGCAAACTTAACACTCCTTATTTTCTGAACTTTCTGAAAGTGCTGACAATTGCCTGCTGAGGCAGCTGCGGGTCAAGCAGAGCGGGGATTTCATCGGGAGAGATGAAATTCTCGTTTCTGTTTCTGATGAGGCAAACTCTGACGGCCTCAATCAATCTTGCGGGTTCAACACCCCTCGGACATCTTTCGACGCAGGCGAAGCAGGAAACGCAACGCCAAAGCGATTTCGATTTAAGAAGTCTGTCGATTCTTCCGTCGCACAGCATTGAAACGAATTCATGCGGATGGATGTCCATATCTTCAAACGCGGGGCAGGTTGCCGAGCATTTTCCGCACTTCATGCATTTTCTCGGATCTATGCCGCTGATTCTGATGGCTTCCTTGCACAGTTCCTTTGAATCCATTTATTTCCCTCCTCACTTTAAACCGAGAGCCTCTGCAAGAAGCTCGGTGAAATAATATACAGGAATTTTATCTTCGCTGCTCTGCTTGAGGTTATACAAGCAAAGCGGGCAAGCGGTGATAATACATTCGGCTCCCTTGAGCTTTGCCGAATCGACAACCATTGTTGCCATCTTGCCGGCAAGGGGTTTGTCGCTCATTGTCATGTATCCGCCGCAGCATTCGTTGCGGAAGGGATATTTGACCGGCGTTGCACCGATTGCCTTGATAAAATCTTCGATAATCGTCGGGTTTTCCGGGTTGTCAAAAGCCATTTCCTTTCCCGGTCTGAGAAGGAGACATCCGTAATAAGCGGCAATCTTCTTTCCGGTGAGCGGATTTACAACCTTTTCTTTGAGTTTGTCAAAGCCGTAATCGTCTCTGAGCATTTCAAGGTAATGAACAACCCTTGTTTCGCCGGAATATTTTTCGTAAAGGCCAAGATAGTTGTTGACCTTCATTGCAAAATCCGGCTTGTTCTGCATGTCGTAGTTAACTCTCTTGATTACGTGATGGCAAGCCGAACACATTGTCAGAAGCGGCTGCTTTTTATCCCTTGCGCTGAGCAAAGCTCTGACAGATGAAAGCTTTGTTGCAATTTCATCGCTCGCAAGCGGATAAACGCCTCCGCAGCACTGCCATTCAGGAAGTTCTTCGAGAGTTATACCCAACTTTTCGGCGGCCTGTCTTCCGTAGATGTCAAGATCCTTGCCCTTTGTTTTCAAGGTACAACCGGGAAAATAACTGTAAATCATTTCTCGTCCCACTCCTTAATATTCTTAATAACCGATATTGCATCGGTGATTGTCTTTTCAAAAGCTTCGGCTCCGTATTTGTCAACCTCGGCTTTGTTCTTTTCGCCGTGCGTCAGGCAACCGGCTCCGCCGATGCATCCGCCTTTGCACGCCATGCCCTCAATGAAGTTTGAATTGAGAACGTTTTTGCTTTTTCTGAGAAGAGCGCTTTTGCACTCTTCGATTCCGTCGCAGACCGTTGCTTTGAGTTCAAAGTCTGTGATTCCGTGCTCCTTAAGTCCCTGAGCAACGGCGTCGGAAAGTCCGCCGCTTCTTGCAAAAATTCTTCCGAAATAGGAAGCGTTGTCAAGAACGTCTTCGTCGAGAAGCGTAATGTCGATTCCGCGGCTGTCAAAAAGAGCCTGAAGTTCTTCAAAAGTAACCGCCGAGTCAACATACTTTTTGACGTTTTCTTTTCTGACCTCGGCCTTTTTCGCCGTACACGGTCCGATGAAAACAACCTTTGCCGTCGGGTCGGTGCTTTTGATGTATTTTGCGATTGCGGCCATCGGCGAAAGATTATGAGAAACATTCGGAAGAAGCGAAGGAAAGCTCTTTTCGATGTAGCTGACAAACGACGGACAGCATGAACTCATCAAAAAGCCTTTTTCGGCAAGTTCCTTTGATTCCATATATGCAACCATGTCCGCGCCGAGAGCGGCCTCAATCGTTGTGTAAAAGCCGAGTGCTTTGAGTCCGGCAATGACCTGACCGTGCTTTGCATAAGTAAACTGGCTTGAAATCGACGGGGCAACGAGCGCATAAACTTTGTAATTTTTGTTTTCCGCGCTCTCCTTGATCATGTTGATGACTTCAAGGATATACGACTTGTCCGTGATTGCGCCGAAGGGACACTGATAAACGCAGGCTCCGCAGGCAATGCACTTTTCGTTGTCGATTTTAGCGGCCTTGTTTTCGTCCATTGAAATTGCCTTGACCTTGCAGGCGCTCTGACACGGGCGCTTGCGGTTGACGATTGCCGAAAACGGGCAAACTTTTGCACACATTCCGCAGTCGACGCACTTTGATTTGTCAATGTGGGCAACGTGGTTATGGTCGAATGAAATTGCGCCCCTTTTGCAAACGTCCTCGCAGCGGTTCGCAAGGCAGCCGCGGCATGAATTCGTAATTTCATAGCCGCCCATCGGGCATTCGTCGCAGGCGGTTGAAATGACTTCAATAACGTTCGGGTCGTCCTTGTCTCCGCCCATTGCGATTTTGACTCTTTCGGAAAGAATCGCCCTTTCCTTGTAAACACAGCAGCGCATGGTCGGAGTATTTCCCGGAATGATTATCTTCGGAATATCGAAAAGATTTTCATAAAGCGTTCCGTTCCATGCCTGGCGTGCAACCTCTCTGAGCACCTTATATTTCAGGTACTGCACCTTTGTGTCGAATTTTCGCATAAAACTTTATCCCTCATTTAAAAATAATTGCCTTCGTTTGAAACTTTCTTCTTTTAATCTCCGCTTCCGAAAACGAAGCGTTTTTCCCCTTTGAGCCGTGCTTACCGGCCGAGCTTTTTGAGAACGGTGTTTTCAAAAAATCCGTCAACCGTTTCCGGCGAAACGGAAAAGAATTCACCGTCAACCGTAACGCAGACGCCCTTTTGACAATTATTCATGCAGAAAGCACCCGAAAGCTCAACCTCGTTTTCAAGTTTTCTCTCGCTCACCAGTTCCTGAAGTCGGCTGACGACCGAGTGAGAGCCTTTGATATGGCAGGAACTGCCGATGCAGATTGTGATCTTCATAAAAATTTTCTCCTGTCGGATCGATTTTTGTGAACCTTTTCGCATTCGGAAAACAAAGTTTCCGAAAAATGTTTCGCAGTTTGCCGTATTCTACTTATTTTATCAAAAAGCGACACGCTTTGTGAATTACAAAAAGCTCATATGGGTTATGCGCTCCGAATATAACCGAATTCTCCGTTTTTTGCGAAAATCGCCGAAAAATTTCAAAAGCACTTTTCTCCCAAGCGCACTTCGGTCATTTGAAAAGTTCACAATCCGACACGTAATTATAACATATTTTCGGCCTTAAATCTATATTTTCGGGACAATATTCCTTTTTTCGTCAAAATTCAAAGTAAAATTTTAATGCTTTATTGATAAATAAAAGGTGAAAAAATAACAGCTCCGACGAAACAGCATCGTCGGAGCCGAAATGAATATATTATTTAATTTTTTATTTTTCTGCAAGAGCCGAAAGGAAATCGGAAGAATCCGAATTAAAGGCAATTCCGCTTTCGGAAAATCCCGTTCAAACCGAATCTGCCGCATTTTGCGCCGCCTCGGTCTTTTTCCAAGCCCTTCAAATCCGAACCGAGCCGGAAAGCTCGCTTTTATTCACCGGTTTTATCAAACAGATCCTTGAAGAACTTCTGAATGAAGTATGCAACGTCGGAAAAGAATGCGATTATTGCAAGCATGATTTCACCTCCTCTTGATTTGTTAATAATATGTTAACAAATCAAGAGAGAATTGTCAAGCGTTATCAGGTCTTTTTCAATCTTTTTCTTTTGGCTGTCCTTTCGGATTTCAAAAAGGCTCACTTAACCGTTACGGTTCTTCCTCTCCAGCCGGAATAAGCGGTATAATATCCGACGGTTCTGGAAGCTCTGACATATACCTTATATTCTCCGGCGGAAAGCTTTTTGAGCGTCACATTCATTGACTTTGCAGTTTTGAAATTCTTGTTGACAACCTTTCCCTTGCTGTTTACATATCTGAGCTGGAAGCCGGTTGCGTTCTTGACTGCGTTATACTTAACTTTAATTGTGCCTTTTCCGGCGGTGACGGTGATTTTCGGCTTTTCAAGAACAAGCCTCGGAATTTCTTTATAGCCTATTCTTTTTCCGCAAACGGTGCAAGATTTATGCGCTGTATATCCGTTTCTGAAATATGTTGCTCTTCTTGCTTCTACGTTTTCATATTTATGGCCTGCTTTCGCCCGAACATTATATTGAAGCTCGTTACCAACATAAATTCTTATTTTTTTGCCAATAAAAGATTTGCAGTGTGTGGTTTCTGTTTGGTTGGCAATACTCTTTGCAACCGTCTTGTTTCTTGCGTTGATTCTGAGAGCGCTTTTTTTGATTGAAAACGATTCCTTTGAATCTCTTATTTCAACAGACTTTGCGTTTTTAAAATTAATAACACTTAAATTGTCACAACCCCAAAACATACCGTCGCAAAATGAAACTTTATCTCCCAAAAAAGTGACAGTTTTCAAAGACTTGCAATTTTCGAAAACATAGCCATTTTCCCAAAAATTGTTGTCCGAATAAAACGATGACGGCAAACTTGCGTTCTTCGGGATAGTAACGGTCACAAGACCTGTGCTTGCAAACGCATAAGCACCAAGATATTTAAGTGATGACGGAAGGGTAATGTTTTTGAGTGATTTACATTTTTCAAAAGCACGGTAGCCGATTAATTCAACTTTATTTTTCTTGAAATCTATTGATTTTAATGATTTACACCCACTGAAAGCTCCATCGAGTATTTGAGTAAGCTTATTGCCTCTGAATTCAACCGATTCAAGCGAAGTACAATTACGAAATGCACCCTCACCGATTTTTTCAAGATTTTTCGGCAAAGAAACAGTCTTGACCTTTTTCATGTTTGTGAAACATTCAGCCGGAATGAGTTTGATTGAATCCGGAATTGTTACCTTTTCAACGTTTGCACCTATTGACTTGTCCTTTGAATTGCCGTCTGAATAATTGTAATATCTTAAAGGTAGATATTCTGTATTATCACTGTTTATTATATATCCATAACAACTCAATTCCGAGCAATCAACGAAGTGTGCCTGATATTCAATTCCGGCCTCGGTTACCGGTATTCCGTCAATTTCACTGACGATATTGACTTCGGTTGCGGTTTTTGCATACTCAAGAGTATCAAACAAAACGCCGACAGTGTAAGCAGTGCTGTAACCGTCATCAAAAACTTTTCGGCAATATTCAACGTGATCTATCGTTTTGAATTCATATTTGAAGTTTCCTTTTTTAACGTCGCTTTTGCTGAAATCAAGGTGTCCCGATTCCGGCAACGTGGTTTTCGCCGCTGTTGCCGACGCAGGAATTGAAAAACAAACCGAAACAGCAATTATCAATGATAGCAAAAATGATATAGCTCTTTTCATGAATATCACTCCTTAAATTAGTTATTTATGTTAATAATCAATGTTGTTACCTAAAAACTTTGTGCTGTTATTAACAGGAACACTTCTTTCAATTCTTATGATTCCATCGCTGTCAAAGACATCATATTTTGGGTCAGCATTTTCAGCAAGGGTTGTGTTGACATTACCATACAAACAATAATCACTACCAATACTTACAGATTCCAGCTCAT
>JAUNFH010000098.1 GCA_030525185.1 Clostridia bacterium | reverse complement strand
TTAATTTTTAAGTTCATTGCGGATAATATAATGATAAAAATAAAACAAAAAGGATTTGAGAAAGAGAAAAAATGAGATACGAAAACAGTATTTGCGACGGCTGCAAAAAGCCTTTTGATGAAAACGACGATGTTGTTGTTTGTCCCGTTTGCGGAACTCCGCAGCACAGGGAATGCTATGAAAAAAACGGCGGTTGCGTCAATTCCGCTCTTCACGAAAGCGGTTTTGAATGGCACGGTGAATTTTCGTCTTTTGTGAAGAATGAAAATCCGATTAAAAAGGAAAAGACCGAAACGCTTGTTTGCCCGTCATGCGGACATGAAAACCCGGCCGGCTCGGCTTTTTGCGAGGTTTGCGGCCAAAAGTTCACCTTCTTCGGAGTGAATCTTCTTGAAAAAGAGCAAAGGCTCACGAACGAAATCAACGAAGAAGAAAAAATCGAAAATGAAATGCGTGAAGTTCAGGAAACGATTGAAAGCGGAAGCGGAACGGGCGCAGACATTGAAAAAATGCTCGACGCAAGAGCAAAAATCGTTGCCCCCGGACTTTCAAAAGAACAGGAAGTTCTTTGTTCAAACCCGATAAAGCGTGTTCTCGTTTTCGTTTCGGCGAATGCTCTTCAGTACGTCAACAAATTCAGAAAGGCCGAATCAACCGGAAAAAACACTTGGAACTGGGCTGCTTTTTTCTTTTCGCCGTTTTGGTTCTTTTATCGAAAACTTTATAAAGTCGGAACGGTTTTTCTTTCAATCAGACTTGCACTTTCGGTTTTTGCAATTCCGTACACGGAAAAAATGACTTCCGCAATGCAGGCTCTCATTGAAGCGTCAAAAAATTCAACCGCCGACGCGGCTTTTATGACCGCATACGACGCATTTTTCAAAGCCGCAATTCCGATTTATATCATTTCCGCTCTCACGATTCTTCTCGCCGTAATTTCCGGTGCAATCGGAGACAGAGTGTATAAAAAGTATGTCACCGAAAAACTTAACGAATCTTCGCAGTATTCCGATCCGCTCGTTTTTTCTCAGTTCTTCTTCAGAAACAGCGGAGTCAACGTTCTTGCAACCCTCATTTCGTTCACGGTTGCTTATCTCGTTCCCAATCTGCTCATGCAGTTTTTTATGTAAAAAAATCAAAATCTTTTTATAATCGGTAAAAGGAGAATGAAAATGAAAATCAGAAAAGCGATTATTCCGGCCGCCGGACTCGGAACAAGGGTTCTTCCGGCCTCAAAGTCAATTCCGAAAGAAATGCTCAACATTGTTGACAAGCCCGCAATTCAGTACATCGTCGAAGAAGCGGTTGAAGCCGGAATCGAAGAAATTCTCATCATCACAAACCGCGGAAAAGGCGCAATCGAAGACCATTTTGACCATTCTTTTGAGCTTGAGGCGAATCTCAAAAACAATCCGTCGAAGAAGAAAATCTATGACGATATTCTCAAGCCGGTACATATGGCAAACATCTATTTCCTTCGCCAGAAGGAGACGAACGGCCTTGCGGACGCAATCGCAAAAACGCGCCACTTCATCGGAAACGAACCGTTCGCAATTCTTTACGGCGACGACGTAATCACGAACAAGGGCGGAAAGCCCGTAATCGGTCAGCTTATGGAAGCTTACGAAAAATACGAAAAAGGTGTTGTCGGCGTAAAGGAAGTTCCGCGCAAGGACGTAAGCAAATATTGCTCGCTCGACGTCAAGCCGCTCGAAGGCAGATTGATGGAATGTTTCAACATCATTGAAAAGCCGACGGAAGACCAGATTATTTCCTGCTATTCAATTCTCGGCAGAGTTGTTATGCCGCCGGAAATTTTTGATATCATTGACAATACTCCGGTCAACGAAAAGGCGGGGGAGGTATACTTCACCGATTCAATGGTTCTTCTTGCGAAAAAGCTCGGCCTTCTTGCGCTCGACTTTGAAGGAACACGTTATGACATGGGCAACAAGCTCGGAATTATGAAAGCAAACTGCGAGTTTGCCCTTGACCATGACGAAATCGGCGAAGATTTCAAAAACTATATTAAGGAACTTGCAAAAACACTTTAACAACAAAAAATCAGCCGCCGCAAGAATGCTTTTAAAAGACATTCTTGCGGCGGCTTTTCATTTCCTGTTCTTATTTCAGCGAGCAAGCGCCGTGTTCACATTCTTCAATCTTTCCGACGATGGGTTCGGGATCGATTCCCTGACGTTTGTAATAATCGGCAAGAGCGGCCTTGATTGCCTGTTCGGCAAGAACCGAGCAGTGGATTTTAACCGCGGGAAGTCCGTCAAGAGCTTCAACAACAGCTTTGTTTGTGAGCTTCAAAGCTTCGGAAACGGGCTTTCCTTTGATGAGGTCGGTTGCCATTGAAGAAGTTGCGATTGCGGAAGCGCAGCCGTAAGTGTTGAACTTAACGTCCTTGATGATTCCGTCTTCAATTTTGAGATACATCTTCATGATGTCGCCGCATTTTGCGTTTCCGACTTCGCCGATTCCGTTTGCGTCGTCAAGCTTTCCAACGTTGTGGGGGTTAGCGAAATGTTCCATAACTTTTTCTGAGTATTCCATATATATGACTCCTTTTTAATCAAAATTTATGCTTTGCCGAAAAGGTGATTATTCACCCTTTGCGGCCTTTTCTTCTTTCATCAGTCTTTCCCAAAGGGGAGACATGTCACGCAGACGGTCAATAATCGGGGGAAGAACCTCAAGAATATAATCAACGTCTTCAACGGTTGTGTTTTCGCCGATTGAAAGGCGGAGCGAACCGTGGGCAACTTCGTGCTTGAGTCCGATTGCAAGAAGAACGTGGCTCGGGTCAAGCGAACCGGAAGTGCAGGCTGAACCGCTTGAAGCGCAAATTCCTTTCATGTCGAGCATGAGAAGGAGACTTTCGCCTTCAACGCCTTCAAAGCACATGCTGAAGTTTCCGGGAAGGCGGTGTTCTCTGTCGCCGTTGATTCTTGAACGGTAGATTTTTGAAGCGCCGTCAAAAAGTCTGTCGCGAAGTGCACTGACCTTTTTCATGTTTTCGTCCATGTGCTCAACCATGTCGGTGATTGCAACGCCGAGACCGACGATTCCTGGAACGTTTTCCGTTCCGGCGCGTTTTCCGCTTTCCTGTGCGCCGCCTTCAATGAGGTTCGGAAGGTTGATACCTTTTCTGCAATAAAGTGCGCCGACGCCCTTTGAAGCGTGGAACTTATGGCCGGAAAGAGAGAGCATGTCAATGTTCTCTTTCTTGACGTCGATGGGAACGTGACCTACTGCCTGAACTGCGTCCGTGTGGAAAAGAACGCCCTTTTCGTGGCAAAGCTTTCCGATTTCGGCAATCGGCTGAATCGTTCCGATTTCGTTGTTTGCGTACATTATCGAAACGAGGCAGGTGTCGTCGGTGATAGCCTTTTCAACGTCTTCAACGCGAACGATTCCGTTTTCGTAAACGTCGAGATAGGTGACGGTGAAGCCTTGCTTTTCAAGCGCCTTCATCGTGTGAAGAACCGCGTGGTGTTCGATTTTTGAAGTGATGAGATGTTTCTTTCCTTTTTTTGCGCCGAGAGCGGCTGCGCCTTTGATTGCCCAGTTGTCGGCTTCGGAACCGCCGGAGGTGAAGTAAATCTCTCTTTCGTCCGCGCCGAGTGCGGCGGCAACCTGGCCTCTTGCTTTTGTGATTGCTCTGTGAGCGGTTTGACCGATTGCATAAAGGCTTGACGGATTGCCGTAATGTTCTTCCATGTAAGGAAGCATTGCGTCAATAACGTTTTTTGACATCGGAGTTGTTGCGGCATTGTCTGCATATACAAATCTCATAATCTTGCCGTGCGGCGCAAAAGCACCGCTTTCCTTTCTGATATATTTTCGCTTTTTATTATACTATTAATAATAGAATGGGTTCATTTCGTCGGCTTGCATTCCGGGGGAGCGCATTTGCATTTGAGGCTGCGCTCGGCAAGGTCTTCAAGCGAGATGTTGTGAACAACGTCAATCACTGCGTCGTAAATTTTCGTCCAAATGAACGAGGTCACGCAGTCGCAGTAATTTTCGCAGCAGTCGCTGTCTGCGGCGCAGGCAACGGGGGCAAGGCTTCCTTCGGTTGCAAGAAGAATTTCTTCAACGGTGATTTCCTTTGCGCTTTTTGAAAGGTGATAGCCGCCCTTTGCGCCTCTGACGGATTGAACGAGCCCTTGCTTTGAAAGGAGGTTGATGATTTGCTCAAGATATTTTTCCGAGAGGTTTTCACGGTTTGCAATGTCTTTGATTGAAACGCAACCGTCCTTTTCATTGAGGGCAATGTCGGTCATTATCCGAAGACCGTAACGACCCTTCGTTGAGATTTTCATTCTTTCACCTGCCTTTTTTAATACTCTTTAAAAGTGATTCAAAGCATTAATTCCTACTACAACGGTAGTATATCACTAATTTTAATTCATAGCAAGTGCCTATGGATTATTTCCCGTAGAAATTAGCTTTTCCAAAACGTGAAAAATTATACAAAACCGACAAAAGTTGCGCGAAAGGGGAACCTAAAAAATAAAAAAAATTATTTGCCAAAATTTTGCTTGATTTTTTAATAAAAAGATTGTAAAATTAGCAGTTAAAACAGTGTGAAAGTGTTCTAAAAAGCCTTTTACCAAAAAATTAAGGAGGCAATAAAAGATGAAAAAGTACAAAAATTTCGGAAGAAAAATTTTGAGCGTTTTTATGGCCGTGCTTATGGTCATGACGACTTGGGTGTTTTTCTCTCCGACAAAGGCAGAGGCCTTTTATGTTACGCCTTATTATTTAAGAATCAAATGGGCCAGTACAAAGCCTAACGATATTACGGAAACATACGGCGGAAAAGGAGTCGACGTAGACGGCTCCGCCGGTTTCACAATTTCCTTCAGGGCAGCCAACGGAAGGGGACAACAAATCGTCACCAGAGATTTTGACCTCAAAAACGGCAGCACCAGGGCCGGAGGTGCTTTGAATGAAGCCGGTGAACATACCTTCACCTGTGCGCTTCCGGGTTTTCCCATTGAATTTTATGCTTTTATTGATGACGGAAACTATTTCAGCGGATCCGCACTTCAGGTTTACAGCATTGAAGTCGGTCCCTCGGCTGATAATTATAAAACAATATGGAGCGGCACAATGCAGGTTTTGAGCGACGTTAATCCGTATGCCGCTTCCGTTGGCGTTAACAGGGAAACCAAATATAATTATTTTAATGAGGACAGCGATACCTATGTCCACAGTTCAAACTGGTTCTGGTATTATCCGAATACAAATACGATTTCATGGGACAACGAAGAAAAAGAAAAAACCGTAAATGTTCCGGCCTCGGATGAGGTAAACACCGTTGAGTTTTCCGGTGCAAAACTTTTCGATCAGTATGGCGTTCAATGGAGCGGTGAGCCTCACTATGCTTTCAGTTATGTTGATGAGGATGTTGACGGGTCCCATAATACTGTTGAGAATGCTACAATAGACGGCATTTCGCTTTCAACGTCGGGAGATGGCGAAAAAACAACCATTCAGATTTCAAACGCGGCGAAAGATTGGGTTTGCGAAAACGGCGAAAGCTCGAGAGATCTTTTCATAAATGCTTATTATGGCAGTCTTAAATCGGACACAATGAAAGTAACTTTGAAAAATTATCAGCTTGACGTTGATTTTACCGACGGCGAAAAAACTCTCGAAACGCAGAAGGTTTATTACGGCCTTTCGGCAAAAGCTCCGGCCGATCCGGAAAAAGCATATGACGAAAACAATCATTACACATTTTCCGGTTGGGACAAGGATTTTTCAAAGATTACGGACAACACAACCGTAAACGCAACCTTCACTTCGGAAGCTCACAAGTATAAAAGCGAGGTTGTTACGGATTCAACCTGCACTTCAAAAGGAACAACAAAGTATACCTGCACGGTTTGCGGCCGTTCATATACCGCCGATGACATTGAAACGAAAGAGCACGACTTGAAGACAACTGTTGTTGCTCCGACCTGCACCGAACAGGGCTACACTCTCCATGAGTGCAAAAACTGCTCATACAGCTTTAAGGACAGTTATGTTTCCGCTCTCGGCCATGACTGGAACAAAGATTACACAACCGACAAAGAAGCAACCTGCACCGAGTTCGGCGTTGAATCGATTCATTGCTCGCGTTGCGACGCAAAGAAGGATGAAAGACAGACTTCAAAGCTCAATCACACGGAAGGCGAATGGATCGTTGACAAAGAAGCAACCTGCTCGGAAGCCGGATCGGAACATCAGGTATGTTCGGTATGCGGCGAAACGATCGGAACAAGAGAAATCGCAAAGCTTGCCCACACGGAAGCAATTGACAAAGCGGTTGCTCCGACCTGCACCGAAACCGGTCTCACCGAAGGAAAGCATTGCTCGGTATGCGGAGCGGTAATTGCCGCTCAGAAAGTTGTTCCGGCAACAGGCCACGCATTCGGAAAATGGACTCAGACAAAGGCTCCGACCTGCACGGCCGAAGGCATTGAAGAAAGCGCTTGCTCAAATTGCGGCTTTGTTCAGACAAGAAAAGTTGAAAAAGCAAAACACGTTGACAATGACAACGACGGAAAGTGCGACGTTTGCGGCGCATCAATCGGCGAGCCGGTTCAGCCGGACACCCCGTCCGGAAACTGCGACCACATCTGCCATAAGAGCGGAATTTCACATTTCTTCTATCTAATTGCGCGCTTCTTCTGGAAACTTTTCGGCGTGAACAGAATCTGCAAGTGCGGCGTTGCACATTATTAATCAGCGTAAACAATAAAACAACAACCGCCGGTGAAGGTTCAAGTTTCACCGGCGGTCATTTATATATTCGTCTGCTTGACAAAATGTCGACGGCGGGGTATAATGAAAATGCAAAGAAGACGAGGCCGTAAGCGGTTCGTCCCAAAAATCAAAGCATAAAAATAACCGCCGGGTTTTCGAGGACAGGGCGGTTATTTTTTATTATCTTCATCTTTATGATTCCCTTTCTTTTCGACATGATTGTCGTAGGTTCTTATGTAGCAAGTTGCCGCAACAAGAATAAGAAAAATCATTGCTAATGTTTCCATTGGCGTGCCCTCCTTTCCGGAGGGTTGATTCCAGACAATAAATCCGTCCCTCCATGGGATAACCAAAGTGGGGACGAGCCGCCTTACCGATATAGCAAGTCTTCTTTGCAAAACAAATATTATCACACAAGTCGAATTCTGTCAATGAACCAAACCCACCGTCGGTTTCGGCGGTGGGTTATTTTATAAGTTCGTCGAGGGAAAGACCTGTAACCTGTGCGATGCATCGAAGCTCAATATCGGTCACGAACCGTTTTCCGCTTTCAATGCGTTGAACGGCGTTTTTATCGATGTCGAGTCCGGCAACCTGAAGTTTGTCCGCAAAGGCACGTTGCGAAAGTTTTTCCTTTGTGCGCCAGGCGGCAACGGTTTTTCCGCAAAGGTTGTTTTTTCCGTCGTCGGTTTTGTTGATGAACATAAAAAAATCTCCCTCTTGACATTCAGTAGTTGTCAACGGGAAAATTATATGCTATAATTACTGCATTATATGAAATCCACTGAATGTAAATTTGAGGAATAGAGCGAAACCGCTTTGAACAATCGGTGAGGCAGAGAATGTAATCGGTTGAAACGTCGTATAAAAGGCTGAGTTTTATGAGGTGGCGGATCGGAAGTTCGTTTGCGCCGCGTTCATATCGGGCATACATTGTTTGCGACGTTCCGAGATAATCGGCAATTTCCTGCTGAGTTTTGTCGAAATCTTCGCGAAGATCGCGCAAACGCTTTTGATAATCCACTTTCACACCCCATTTCTGTTAACCGCTTACACTAATTATAAGTAATAAATAAATTTACTATTGACTTTAGTAAACATTTTTACTATAATAATTTAAAATATTAAAGATTTGAGGAGATTTAAGAAATAAAATGGAGTATAAATCAGTCGAAAATTATTTTTGTGCGTATAGTGATTATTTTCCGCCTAATTTGGTTTATCAATTAAAAAATTTGCTTTTAGTTTGCAAAAAAGAAACTTTTGAAAAACTTAATGAGATTGAACTTATTAATCCTAAAAAAATTCAGAAGTTGTCAGTGTTTTTTGGTTTTTTAGGCATAGATCGTTTTGTAATAGGTGATTATGTATTAGGCGTT
>JAUNFH010000261.1 GCA_030525185.1 Clostridia bacterium | reverse complement strand
GAGTCCCAGCATCTGTATCTCTTTACGCCGTGACCGGTGTTATAATCTCTGATGTCATAGCACTGACAGGTCGGGCAAACGAAAGTACATGCGCCGCAGCCGAGGCAGCTTTCGCTGAGCTTTTTCCAATTTTCGCTTTCAAATTTTTCGTCAACGGCTTTTTCGCCCCATCCTTCAAGGCTGAGCGAAGAAAGCGGAAGCTTTTTGATCTTTTCTGAAATCTCGTTTTTGATTCCGTCCGCGCTTTCGTCACCGCATTCGGTGAGAACGGCTGAAAGCGACTTTGTGAGTTCTTCACCCTTTTCGGTGTTTGCTTTCCAGAAAAGGTTTTCGCCGTCGGTCCATGTTGTGATGTCTCCGGCGGGAGCAGAAGCGTCAACGCCGAAAACGGAGCAAAAGCAAGTCTCTTCCGGCTTTGAGCAGGCAGCCGTGATGATTACGCCGCTTTCTCTTTTTGCGGCATAAAATTCGTCAACCGGTTCGGCAAGGAAAACTTTGTCAAGAACTTCGATTCCCTTGAGATCGCAACCTCTGACGCCGAAAAGAACGAACTTGTCAAAGCACTTTTGATTCGTTTCAACGACGAATTTTCCGTCCGTTTTTTTGAAGGAAATTATGTTTTCGCTCTGCGGAAAGAAAAGGTCTTTCGCCGACTTTGCGGTTTTAAGCTCGCTTTCGCAGTATTCGTCGCCTTCGCCCCAAGGATAAAAATCGGAATGTCCGTTTTTCATGATCGGCATATAGAGCGGGGCAGACTTTGAAATTTCGGAGAAAAGCGAAGAAAGCTTTGCTTTTTCAATTTTATACATCTCAGTTACCCCTTTCCTCAACGATTGACGGCTCTGCGTCTTCTGTTTTGAAGTTTACGAGCGGAGCTCTTGAATTCGGGTCTTTACCGGCCTGATATTCGCCGTAGATTGCGTCGATATCCTTGATAAACTTTCTGTTGAGAAGGTGAATCGGGATACCCTGCGGGCAAACGCGGCTACATTCTCCGCAGTCGGTGCAACGGCCGGCAACGTGGAAAGCTCTGATAATATGGAAAAGCTTTTCTTCAAACGAATCGTCGTTTGCTTTTGCGGCAACGCCTGAATTCGGGTTATCAAAAACGCACTTCATGCAGCTGCAAGCCGGGCAAACGTTGCGGCAGGCATTGCATCTGATGCACTTTGAAAGTTCGCTTTGCCAAAAAGCGAATCTTTCGTCGGGAGTCATGTTTTCAATTTCTTCAACGCCGGCAAAGCGGTCCCTTGCCTCAAACGGTTCACCCTCAAGTTCAATCTTTTCATCGAAAGCGACCGGTTCGCTTCCCTTGCAGGAAAGGCACTTTTCATAGATTACGTCTTCTTTGTTTACGCTTTCTTCGCCGTCAAGCGAGAAAACGTCGAAGCTGTCGCCCTTGTCAATAACCTTTGAAACACAGGAGAAGCCTTTCTTTGAAAGCTTTTCGTGATCAATCATTCCCGTGCAGGGAACGGCAAGAACATAAATCTTGTCTCTGTCGATTCTGTGTTCGCAAAGAAGTTCGTTGAAGCTGTAGGTATCGCAAGGCTTGAGAACAACAAGGATTTTTCCTTCCTCCTGCTCTTTGCAGGCCTTGATGAGATATTTGCTGAGGTTTGCGGCGCAAAAGCTGTCGTAAACCATGTCGTCGATATTGTCTTTTGTGAAGAACGTCGGTGTAACTTCATAGATGAAGTCTTCGCTGCGGGACCATGCAAGAACTCTCGTCACAGCGCCGCTTTCCAAAAGCTCAAGAGCTTTCTTTTTAATCAATCCTGCTGTTTTTTGCATCTT
>JAUNFH010000097.1 GCA_030525185.1 Clostridia bacterium | reverse complement strand
GCAAAATTTCCGCTTTCAGATTTATCGGCAGTCGCTTAGAGGATATATTATACCACAAATTTTAAAACTGGCAACTACTTTGCCTCAATTATTGTTAAATTTTCGGCAGAAACATCCGTATTATTCTCAATAATCTCGGTGATTTGCAAAATTGTTTTCTCGTTTGACTTTCCGTTTTCAATTATCACCTGGGCTTTTTCTTTGTTCAGTATTACTACGCAGTCACCCGAAAGCTTTGCTTTTATCAGCTCTTCGCAATCGCTTTGGGCTTTGAGCGTCTTTTTATATTCTTCAAGAAGAGAGTTGATTTTTGTCTTTTCGTCGTCTTTCAGATTTTCGCTTTTCAAAACTTTTTCAATTTCTTCTTCAATTTCCTCTTTTATGTTCTTTTGCTCAAGTCTTGCCGAAGCAAAATATTCGGCGTTTGAGGCGGCTTCTTCCGCGTTTTGTGAAACGTTGCTTGCGCCGACAAGAAGCGAATCACCGAGATTTTGCTTCTTTGTTTCTTCTTCGGCAACGGTTGTTCCTTTTGCGCTTTCGGTTTTCGGCTTTGAATAATACCAATTGACCGTTACCGCGGCGGCAAGCGCAATAACCAGCGTTGCGGCAAGAATCTGTTTCTTTTTTACGAACATACTCATAAAGTTCTCCTCCTCATCCGGCTTTACGGACAACACTAATATTTTTTGAGTTTATATCAAACAACGCAGAAACCGTTTCGACAATCCGCTGCTTAATCACGCTGTCACCGGCTCCGTCGCAAACAATCGCAACTCCGCTGACAGCCGGATAAACCGCTTTTGTCAAAAGTCCGTTTTCTCCGTCATCGTTTTCGACAATAATATATTTGCTCTTTGTTTTTTTCGATTCCGATTTTTCGTCTTTTTCATCGTCTTCATCGGTATCTTTTGCAAAGACCGATTCCTTTGAAGAAGCAAAAACAATCATCACTTCTGCCCTTCCGGCACCTTCAATGCTTTCAACAAGTGTTTTAAGTTTTTTTTCAACGCTCTCTTCATATGTTGCCGTTTCAGACGGCAAAGCACTTTTTTGAGATTTATCCGACGTTGTCTTAACTTCCGACAGAAAAATCAAAGCCATTCCGAGTATGCCGACGGCAAGAATCAACAAAAGCTTTTTGTCGCTTTTCAGCTTAATCAAAAGTTTTTCCCTGAGTTTTTCTTTCATCGCTTTCACCTATTCTTATTTCGATTTCTGCTTCTCCGAAAGCATCTTTTATTCCGGAAACAAGCTTTTCATTGCTGAAATCACCGTTCATAACAATGCTGATTTTTTTGATTTGAAGTTTGTCGTCGCAAACGGCCGTGACTTTTTGAAAGCCGTACCCGAGCTTTTCGATAATATTTTTAACAGCGGTTTCATAGCCGTTTTCGGCAACGGATTTTGCGGCTTCATTGCTTTGAATTTCATAATTGCTTTCGTTTTTTTCAAAGTCAAAAAGGTCATCGGAAAAATCAAAATCAATCTTTTTTTCGGTCGAAAAAGGAGAAAGAACCGCGCAGACAAAAACCGTTCCGACGAGTACCGAAAACGCCGCTTTCATTCTTCCGCCGGGAACAAGCGCGCAAAACACGGCGGAAACGATTGAGGTCAAGGCAATGAGCGCAACCCAGCTTTTCACCGAATCCATCAGCTTCCCCCTTTCGCATAAAGCATCAATCCCGTCGAAATTATGACAATAAACAATTCATAAACAAGCACCAAAAGCAAAACCTTCACGGCGAGAGAAAAGCCCTTGAACAAGGACGAAACACTGTTTTCGCCGATCACTTCGGCGGCAAACGAAAGAAGGGAAAGCAAAATATAATAACCAAGCAACTCGGCAACAGCCGGAAAACAGCAGAAAAAAACGGCGCATATTCCGACGACGGCAACAGAGCCTTTTATTAGATTTATACTTGAATAAAAGGCGGAATATGCATCACTCATTGCGCTTCCGACAACGGGAATCAGATTGCTCACAAGAAAACGTATTTCCTTTGTGCCGGCACTGTCGGCAGCCGAAGCAAGCACACCTCTGAAGGAAAGAAAACCGGTAAAAAGCGCCGAAAAGAAGCCGAGGCCTATGTTTGAAATTCTGCCGGCAGCCGAAAGAAAACGGTTGCAATTGACAACTTTACTCATTGAAAAAGCGATTGAAAGGCAAAGAACCACGCCGGAAAACGGGACAACGGCTTTTGTGAAAAGGAACGAAACACCCTCGGCAAGAAACAACGTCAGAGTGTTATAAACCCCGGCACTCGCGGGACTTCCGGAAACCGCAACGATTCCCGCATAAACAGGTACGAACGCCGCCGTGAGTTTTCCGACGGAGCCGATTGCCGTGACGGCAATATTCAAAACGTCATGTGCCTTTTTTGCGGCAACAAGCGAAAATATGCAAACCGACATCATCGAAAAAGTATCCTCGCTTTTTTCCTTCAAAACAAGCAGCTTTGAAAGCGACGCAATCATCAAGAGCGAGATAAACTCAAAAAACATTTTCAGTCCCGACAAAAGCTTTTCTTTTAAGTTGGTTTTGAAATACCGCGATAAACTTTCAGACGAAAAGTCGAATGTTCCGGCGCTTTCAATTCCGTCGATTCCGAAAAGTTCAAGAACATCTTTCGTTTCTTTGTCAAACGAAGAAAAGAGTTCTTCACCAACCGCTTTTCCGTAATCATCATTCGCGTTTTCCGCAAAACAGACAACCTGAAAAGCAGACGCAAGCACAGACGCAAGCAAAAAAATTAAAATCTTTTTCATCATTTCAGATACATCAAAGCCGTTTCGGCAACAGATTCAATCAACGGAACGCAGAAAAGAATGATAATCACCCTTCCGGAAATTTCAACAATGTCTCCGAGCACTCTGTTTCCGCTTTCACGGCAGAGAGACGAACACAGAGTGCACGCAGTGCTTACGATTGCGCCCTTCAGCATTACGGTGATATATTTCATATCAACCGCGCCCGCAAAAGTATTTTCAAAAAGTCCGCTGATTTTTCTCGACGAGAATGCAATTATGTAAGAAAGAATTATCACGGCAAAACCGATTTGAACCGGAAGAACATATTCCGGACGGCTCTCTTTGAGAACGGAGGAAAGAACGGCGGCGGCAACGGCAAAAACAAGAACTTTCAAAAGCAGACTCAAAAATCAATCAACTCTTTCACGCTTTCAAAAAGCCCACCTATTTCCGGAATGAGCATAAGTAAAACAATTATTATGCCCATGAGAGTTGTCAGCGTCGCATACTCGCTTTTTTCCGCTCTCGTCAGAATTTGGTTAAGAATCGAGACAATTATCCCTATTGCCGCAATTTTAAAAATTAAATCAATTTTCATTCTTTCTCACACTCAAATCAATGTCATGAATATAACTCCGCCGGCAAACACACCGGCCGCAACACAAAGTTTTGCATATTTTTTTCTTGCTTCTTTTGCTTCAAAAAGCGACTCGTCAAAAGTTTTCTTATAATAAGAAAGAACGTTCAAAACTCCTTCTTTATCGCAGGAAGAAAGAACATCGCCGAAAGAAAGAAGCTTTTTTTCGTCACTCTTTGAAAGTTCCGGCAATTTTTCCGTAATGCTCTCTTTCCACGCTTTCGGAAAATCGGTTCCGTTCATTATCTTTTCAAAACACAGGGGAATGAATAAAAGGCAGTCATAAGACTTTTCGTTTGCAGCCTTTTCAACAATCTCCGAAAACACAAGCGAATAATGAGAAATTTCAAGTTCGGTCATTGAAACAAAAGAAATCAGTTGTTCAAGCGTTTTTTCACGCCTTGAAAACCGAGCGGCAATCATCATTCCGATTGCCGACGCCGCAAGCCAAACCAAAACGCCGCCTGTATATTTCATCAATAATTTCACCGACCTCATAACATTCTGAAATTTTTCCGGGATTCTTTGCGCCTTCAAGAAGAACAACGTTTTCAAAACAACCGATTTCGAGAAGCTTTTCAATCTGGCGGCGTTTTACAAGGTCATCAAATCCGGCGGCGTGAACCGTCGCAACAAAAACCGTTCCGCTGTTTGCACCTTGAGAGAGTGCATCGATTTCTCCGTCGGTTGAAATTTCGTCGCATATAATTACTTCTGGCGACATCGTTTTAAGTGCAGTCTGTACGGCAATTTCTTTCGGATATCCGGTCAGAACATCGCAATTGATTCCGACGTCGTTGAGAGGCACTTTTTCCTTCATTGCGGCAATTTCGCCACGTTCGTCGATCACGCAAACCTTTTTTCCGCAGCCGCTTTTAAAATCCGAAAGCCTTCTTGAAAGATCGCGAAGAACGGTTGTTTTTCCGCTTGACGGCGGACCTGCAATGAGCAAGCCGGAGATTTTCTCAAAAAACGCCCTTTCAAAAATTTCATCCGAAGAATTTCTGAATTCCCGGGCAATTCGGACATTGAGCGAAGATATATCCCTCAGACTCGTCATTTTTCCGTTTTCTCCGCAGACGGCGGTTCCGACGATTCCCACCCGATGGCCGCCTTCAACTGTGATAAAACCGTTGATAATACTGTTTTGAAACGAATGGACTGAAAAATTGCAAAGTCTTTTGAACGAATCGTCAAGTTCCGCTTTTGAACAAACAAGCGCATCATTTGTTTCGTCCGTCTTTTTTCCGAAGTTTGAAACCATAAAACTTTCACCGCCGCCGACAGCAACAACGGGAAGATTCGCCCGAAGTCTAATTTCGGTTACGGATTCTTTCACTGTCGGATCAGCGCTTTTCAGAACTTTTTTAATCCTTTCGGCAATGAAATTCACTGCCGAGTCAAAGCGTTCCATCATGCTTTCTCCTTTCTTTTGCTTTGCTAAATAATATGTGTACAAGTTTCCGCTTAGAACGGACAAGACCGAATTTCAATAAACTTCTTGCACAATTCAAAAAAATATAGTAATATATAGAAGATTAATAAATCCTCAGAAAGAAGGCTAATAATGAGTAAGAAAAAAAGCAGATTCTTTTTTGACAACCGTTATATCCTGATCTCCTTCGGTGCAACCGCGGGGCTTATGCTCATTGTCTATCTTTGCACCCAGGTTTTCCCCTTCGGAGACAACACGGTTCTCAGAATGGATCTTTATCACCAATATGGTCCGCTTTTCAGCGAACTCTATGACAAAATCTTCAGCGGCGGTTCGTTCAAGTATTCCTGGACAAGCGGCCTCGGAAGCTGCTTCCTCGGGAACTACTTCAACTATCTTTCGAGCCCCATCGGAGCAATCGTTGTTTTCTTCGGCCATAATCATGTTCCAGAAGCGATTGCGACAATGGTTCTCATCAAAGCGGCGCTTTCATCCGCAACTTTCACTTACTATCTGAAAAAGTCGCTTCACAGCCAGTCCCCGGTTTCGGTTGCGTTCGGAATTCTCTATTCCTTCTGCGCTTACATGCTTGCTTATTACTGGAACGTAATGTGGCTTGACGCAATGGTCCTTCTTCCGCTCATTCTTCTCGGAATCGAAAGAATTCTTGACCACGGAAAAATCGGACTTTACACGACCGCTCTTGCGCTCTCGCTGTTTTCAAACTACTATATGTCCTACATGCTCTGCATTTTCTCGGTCATTTACTTCTTCTATTACTGCATTATCAATCCGAACGGAAGCAAAGTGATAAGCGCCGATTACAGAAAAGAGCATCCGAAGGGACTTTACAGAAAACTTCGCAACAGCAGATTCTTCCACGGCGGGGTTCTTTTTGCCGCCGGTTCGATTCTTGCCGCCGGACTCATGGCTTTTGCTCTCGTTCCGACATATAAAGTTCTTCAGAGCTGTTCTGCGACTTCGGGCACTTTCCCGGACGAACTCAAAACATACTTCACTTTCTTTGATTTCTTTGCAAACCACTTCGGAAGTCTTACAACAACAATCAGAAGCAGCGGAGACGACGTTGTTCCGAACGTTTACTGCGGCGTTCTCACAATGATTCTTGCCGTTCTTTATTTCTTCACGAAGTCGATTTCAAAGAAGGAAAAGTTTGCAACGATCGGTCTTCTCGGACTTTTCTATGTTTCTTTCAACTTTAACTTCATGAACTATATCTGGCACGGAATGCACTTCCCGAACGATCTTCCATATCGTTTTTCGTTCATGTATTCCTTCATCCTCCTTGTAATGGCATACAAAACATTCATCAGACTCCGGGAATTTTCCGCAAGACAAATCGGACTTGCCGGTGCCGCACTCGTTTTCTTCGTTGTCCTTGTTGAAGAAAACAAATCAAAGAACGTCGGAGACGGAACAATTTATCTTACACTTGTCTTTGCCGTTTTCTATGTCCTTCTGATGACCGTTTTCAAGGACAAGCGATACTTTGCGGGTTCGCTCGCCGTTCTTCTTTGCATCTGCGTCTGCAGCGAAGTCATAATCTGCGACACAAGCGCATTTCCGAATGCAATCACAAAATCTTCATATGAAGATGACTACAAAGATTTCAGAGAAGTCAAAGAATACATTGACCAAAACGAAAAAGATCCGTTTTACAGAATGGAACTCACCTATCTGAGAACCCGCATGGATAATTGCTGGTTCGGCTACAACGGAGTTTCGGTCTTTTCCTCAATGGCTTATGAAAGACTTGCAAAACTTGAAGATCATCTCGGCATGATGAGTAACCGCATCAACAGCTATACCTATAACGCACAGACTCCGGTTTATAACATGATGCACTCACTCAAATACATCGTTAACAACACAACGCCGAACGTTCTTGAAAACAACAAGTACTACAGTGATTATATGACCGGAAACAACTTCCACGCATATAAGAACAATTACTATCTTCCTATCGGTTTCTGCGTTGACGGCAGCATTGAGCAATGGAATCATGAAAAAGACCTCACAAACCCCGACCCGTTCCAGGTTCAGAATGACTTTTTCAAGAAAGCAACCGGAGAGGACAAAGACGTATTTATCAGCGTTCCGTTTGACTACATTAATTACACAAACGTTCAGCCGTTCACGGAAAGCCTCGATCAGGGCGATTTCCGTTACACAAAAAACGAAAGCGACACAGACGGAAGCGCAACATTCAGGCTCACAACCAAAGAGGCCGGCAACTATTATGTTTATTACTACGTTGACGGTGCCGACTCAAAGGAAGTCACAATCACCGACCAAATCGGAACGATTACCCATTCGGCAACGCAGGATTGCCTTCTTGACATCGGTACGCTCGACAAGAATCAGACCGTTTCAATCAATATCCCGTTTGAAAAAGACAGCGGCGGAATGAAACTTTACGTTTACAGAATCGACAACGATGTTTTTGAAAAGGGATATAACAAACTTTCAAAGAACACCATGACCGTAACTTCATTTGAAGATACCTCTCTTTCGGGAACGTTCAAAGCTGACAGCGACTGTGTTCTTTATACGTCGATTCCTTATGATGAAGGCTGGACGGTTACACTCGACGAAAAAGAAGTTCCGGAAAGCGAAATCGTCAAAATCGGCGACGCTCTCATCGGCGTCAAAGTTTCAAAGGGCGACCACGAAATCAGCTTCAACTATGAGCCCGTCGGTCTCAAGGCCGGTATAACAATTTCCGCCTTCTTTGCCGCTCTTGCACTTCTTGCAATCATTCTTCATCTTCTCAAGAAAAAGCTTCGCAAGAAGCCGTCAAAGAAGCCTGTTTATGCACCGGTTGACAACAGCGTTGACTATTCGGTATACATCGGAGAAGGCGCCGACAACGATTCGGAAACAACCGCCGTTTCCTCTTCCGCCGAGCCCGTTCGGGTTGAAACAATCGAGCTTCCGCCCGTTCAGGCACAAGAAAACCACTCGGCCGACGAACCCGTGAAGGAAATCTTCTCTCCGGATGATTACAAAAGAGACGTTCACAAAGAGGTTTTTGCTCCGGCAGAAAAGCCTACACCGATTGAATCGGTCACGGCAAAAGAATGGAATGAAATCTTCGGAGAAAGGAAGTAATTCCGTATAAACTTACCGCTCTGCCGAAAAACGACAGAGCGGTGTTTTTAACTGTGGGGTGTTTTTATGAAACTTATAATTATCAGGCACGGCGACCCAAACTATGCAATCGACTCACTGACAAAAAAAGGAAAAAGAGAGGCTCTTCTTCTTTCGGAAAGAATCGAAAAACTGAGCCCGGATTATATTTACTGTTCCCCTCTCGGAAGAGCAAAAAAGAC
>JAUNFH010000096.1 GCA_030525185.1 Clostridia bacterium | reverse complement strand
GCTCTTTCAACTTGAAATTCCTACCGACTTGGTATATAATAAATTTTAGTAAACCGCCCGAAAGCGGAAACAATATTTCAATAGGAAGGTGATCGGTTTTGAAAACCCAGTTCGATGTTACGGGAATGACCTGCGCTTCGTGCAGCGCAAGGGTTCAAAAAAGCGTTGAATCGCTCTCCGGAGCAAAAGACGTTCAGGTCAATCTCCTCACGAATTCGATGAGCGTTGAATACGACGAAAAGCAAATCACTGCGTCGGATATTATAATGAAAGTGAAATCCGTCGGCTACGGGTGCGAAATCAAGGGAAAAAGCAACTCAAACGCCGCTGCGGACAAAGCCGAAAAAAAAGCGAAAATCCGCCTGATTCTTTCGGTTGTTCTGCTCATTCCGCTGATGTATGTTTCAATGGGACACATGTTTCATTTTCCTCAGCCGGCGTTCCTCACCGGCCATGAAAACGCATTGAATTTTGCGATTTATCAGCTTGTTTTCACTCTCGTCATTCTTGTTATCAATTATAAATACTTCACAATCGGGTTCAAAAGTTTGTTCAGATTTTCGCCGAATATGGACTCGCTCATTGCGATCGGTGCGGCGGCCTCGTTTATTTACGGAATTGTCGGAACGGTAAAAATCGCTTCGGGTCTTTCCGTCGGAGACATGGAACTTGTTGCAAAATGGCACTCGAATCTTTACTTTGAATCCGCCGCAATGATCGTTACGCTCGTTGACATCGGAAAATTCCTTGAAGAGCGTTCAAAAGGAAAAACAAAAGCGGTTCTTGACATGCTGACTTCGCTCGCTCCGGAAACGGCAACGGTTATCCGAGACGGAAAGGAAAGCGTCATTCCGGCCGAAGAAGTTTCCGTCGGCGACGAAATTCTTGTTCGCCCCGGAACGAAAATTCCGACGGACGGCGTTGTTCTGAGCGGAAACGGCTTTGTTGACCAAAGTGCGCTCACCGGAGAAAGCATGCCCGTTCAAAAGGAAGTCGGCGACAACGTTCTTTGCGCCTCAATCAATACCTCCGGCGCATTCACGATGAAGGCAACGAAGGTCGGAAGCAGCACAACGCTTTCTCAAATGATTGCCCTTTCGCTTGAAGCGGCCGGAAGCAAAGCCCCGATTTCCCGCCTTGCGGACAAGGTCAGCCGTGTTTTTGTTCCGACGGTTATTTCGATTGCCGTTCTTTGCGGAATTATTTGGTACATTGTTTCAAAGGACTTCTCTCTTGCGCTGAATTTTGCAATTTCGGTTCTCGTAATCTCCTGCCCCTGTGCCCTCGGTCTTGCAACTCCGGTTGCAATCATGGTCGGAACCGGACAAGGCGCAAAAAACGGCCTTCTTTTCAAAAGTGCGGCGGCAATGGAACGCCTTTCACAGATTGACACCGCCGTTTTTGACAAAACGGGAACGCTCACAAAGGGCGAACCTTCCGTAACGGACATTATCTCATTGACAGAAATGACGGAAAGTGATATGCTTACGGTTGCGGCGGCGATGGAAAAAAATTCCGAACATCCCCTCGCCCGTGCGATACTCAAAAAAGCAAAAGACCTTCCGGAAAAAACGGCCGAAGAATTTTCCTCTTTCTCCGGCGGCGGAATCAGCGCAAAAATTGACGGAAAGACATACTTCGCCGGAAACGAACGTCTCCTTTCCCAAAACGGAATCGACTGTTCTTCGATCGGCGAAAAACTCAACGGACTTGCAAACGAGGGAAAAACACCGCTCCTTTTTGCAAGCGACGGAAAAGTTATCGGAATTATTGCCGTTGCGGACAGCGAAAAAGAAAATTCGGCCTTTGCGATTGAAGCGCTCAAAAGACTCGGAATCTCTTCGGTAATGCTCACCGGCGACAACAAGCTGACCGCAAAAGCGGTCGGAGAAAGGCTCGGAGTTCAAAAAATCATTTCCGAAGTTCTTCCTCAAAACAAGGAAAGCGAAGTCCGTGCGCTTCAGGAAAGCGGAAAGGTTGTTGCAATGGTCGGAGACGGAATCAACGACGCGCCCGCCCTTTCCCGCGCCGACGTCGGAATTGCAATCGGTGACGGAACGGACATTGCCGTTGAAAGCGCAGACCTCGTTCTCATGAACAAAGACATCTACAGCGTTGTCAACGCAATCAGACTTTCAAAAAAAGTTCTCGGAAACATCAAGATGAACCTCTTCTGGGCGTTCTTTTATAACGCCGTTTCAATTCCTCTTGCGGCCGGAGTGTTTTACTCTTCGTTCGGAATCAAGCTTTCGCCGATGATTGCCGCCGGAGCAATGAGTTTGAGCTCGGTTTGTGTTGTTCTCAATGCGCTGAGGCTGAGGTTCTTCAAAGCGGAAAAACCGGCTTCGGCCGACAGCAATAACACAAACGACAAAACCGGCACAAACCAAACCGATTCAATCGAATTCAAGGAGGATTCAGACATGAAAAAGATTATTGAAATTGAAGGAATGCACTGCGCTCACTGCGCAAAAGCCGTTGAAGACGAGCTTCTTGCGGTAAACGGCGTAAAAAAGGCAAAAGCGGACGCAGAAAAGAAAAACGCTGTTGTTTCGCTCGCCGAAGACGTTTCGGACGACGAACTTTTCAAAGCCGTTGAAAAAGCCGGCTTCAAGCCGATCAAAGCAGAAGTCAAAAAAGGACTTTTTGACTGATTGAAAGCCACAAGCAAAAAAAACACCGCCGCTTCGGACAAACCGTTGCGGCGGTGTTTTTTGTTAATAAGTAATCGTGTAATCGTCAACAAAGGTTGCGCCGACTTTTACATTAAACTCTTTCATAGCTTCGGCAGTAAAACTCCAAACCATCGGAAGAGTATATCTTGCCCAAACCATATTTCCGGTTGATTTTTCAATTTTACATTCAATCGTTGCATCATAATATTTAACGCTAAAATTTTTGACCATACCCGCCGATGCATAGTCTTCCGAATTAACGAGATCGAATGCATTCGCACAGCCGCTTTCAACCGGATCGGTGCACTCCTTAAAGCCGAGAGTGATATGATAATATTTTTCGTCGGTTTTGCATGAAGCAAAATCGAGGTCTTCAACCGTTGCACGGCTGACATACTTTTCACCGGAAACGGGATAAGCATCGACGATTTCATTTCCTTTGTAATCAACCGGGTTTTCGTCCTTTGTGAGAAAGTTTTCAATAATGCTCTTTTCGACCGCCTTGATTTCGTCCGGCATTTCCGTGTACTCTTCGTTATGCCGAAGGTCTTCAAAATTTCTTGTGACTTTGACGGCCTGCGTTTTGATTCTGTTGGCGCTGAGGTTAAACAGTTCGAGAATATCTTCCGTTCCAGAAAGATCAAAAACAACAAAAATAATGCTGTATTCTTTTCCGCCGACTTCTTTTGTAAGCCTGTATTTTCCGGCTTCAAGAGTTTTTCCGAAAGCACCTCGAAGCTTTACGGAAACCTTGGTGCCTGAAAGCCCTCTGAGAGTAGCCCAATAGTCACGAAAGCCTCCGGTTACGGGAACCTTTTCCCAATTTTCGCCGTTCTTTACTTCAAGTGTAAAATCTTCACCATAGCCAACCGACTTGAGCGAATAGTTTTTGATTTCAAGGGTGATTTCTTCGCTTTCGGTTGTTACGTCACCGACAAGCGAAACTTCAACTTTTCCGAATTTTTTTCCGGTAATCATTGACGAAAACATCATAAGCGTTGCAAGTAAGCCTGCGATAATCTGTTTCAGAGTCGGGAGCTTGATAATCGATCCTGACATAATTTTTCTCCTTTTAATTTAATCGTTTTGTTCAATAAATCAGCTGCATTTTTTGTTTTAATCCTCAGAATTAACCATCGGACTCACCACTTTCTTAATTGATAATTCGATTATATATTATAAATATTATTTTTGCAACAGTTTTCAGAAAAATCAAGAAATTATTACAGCGGAAAAATCAAAAGGTTCTTTGAGCCGCTTTTTCGGTTTCGGCCGTCCGAACCATCAACTTTCACAATTTGAGCCGCTGTTTTTTGGAAGGTAAAATGGCAGTATTTGTTGAAAAAAGGGGAAAAAATTGGTATACTAATTGAAATGAAAACCGAGTGTGAAAGCCTTCAAAAGGGAATAATATATGCGGTATTTTTACGTTTTGAAACTTTCCGTTCGCTTTTAGGCTGAAAACAGCAAATTTCCGAATCAGAGGTAATTCCAAATGAAAAACAACGTCACCAGAATTTTTGCCGCCGTTCTTGCGGTGATTCTTCTTTTTTCGGTTTCCGCCTGCGGAAAAGGAAAGGACTCCGAAACAACAACAAGCGCGCCGATTACGACCGCACCGACAACAACAAAACTGAAGGCAACCGACTATAACCGCCTCACCGGACTCGACACCCTTTCGGACGAGGCGAAAGGAAAACGCCCCGTTGCAATCATGATCAACAACATCAGCCAATCTCTTCCGCAATACGGAATTTACGGCGCAGACCTCATGTTTGAATGTCTCGTTGAAGGCGGAATCACAAGAATGATGGCCGTTTTTGCCGATTACACAAAGGTTCCGAGGGTCTGCTCGGTCAGAAGCTGCCGCTATTATTTTCCGATTTTTGCTTACGGCCTTGACGCAGTCTATTTTTGCTTCGGAAGCAACAAATCGCTCGGAACGGCAACGCTTCAAAAGCTCGGAATCGATTATTTCGACGGCGCTCAAAATTACGACGAACTCATCTTCGGCCGCGATCCGGAGCGTCTCGGAAATTACAGCCGTGAACACACCGCATACGTTGAAGGAAAAAATATTCCCGAACTTTTGAAAAAATATAACGTCCGCACCGATTACCAGGAAGGAAAGGACAGCTACATTTTTAAATTCACCGCTCCGAAAAAAGTGAGCAAGCAAAGCTGCAACGAGGTCACGCTGAATTTTTCGCCATCATATTACAGCACGTTCACCTATGACGCAAAGAGAAAGCTTTATCTCAAGCAGCACAGCGGAAAGCCGCACATGGACTCAAAGGCCGGAAAACAGCTCGCTTACAGAAACGTTTTTGCGCTTGAAACCGAGGTTTCGCTTTACGAAGGCGGACCGCTCGTTCAGATGAACTGGAAGGGCGGAAAGGGATATTACATTTCCCTCGGAACGGTCAAAAAAGTCACATGGACAAAAGCGGATTACGGCTCAAGAATCATCGTCAAGGACGAAAACGGAAAGGAAATCAAGGTCAACCGCGGCAACAGCTATCTCGGCTTTGTCAACAACGGAAACGTTGAATTTCCGACAGCATAAAAGCAAAAGAAACCCCCGAAGGATCTGGTTCGGCTCATCCTTCGGGGTTAATTGTTTTTATGTTTTATGCCGGCTGAGTTGTGCTTTCGGAAACGGACGAAGCTTCAACAACCGTGAAAGAAACAACGTAATCTTTTCCGCCGATTTTCTTCGTCAGTCTGTAATCTCCGGCTTCGAGCTTCTTTTTAAAGTAGCGCTCAAAGTTTATCGTGTCTTTTGTTATTGTAAGTCCTCTCAGGCTTCCCGCATCATGATAGAAAATACCCGTAGCCGGAACCCTTTCCCACGTTTCGCCGTTAAGCTTTTCAAGGATAAACCAATCGTCATAATCAACGTATTTCAGAGAATAATTTCTGACTTCAAGAACAATTTCTTCGCTTTCGGTCGTCACGGTTTCCGTGAGAAGAACGAATTCAACCTTTCCGAACTTTCCTTCTTTGATCATTGTTGAAAACATCATGAGAATCGCAAGAAGGCCTGCGATAATTTGTTTTATTGTCGGCGGTTTAATTACTGATCCTGACATAAATAATCCTCCTGTCAATCGTTTTGTTGAATAAATTCGTTGTGTTTTTATGCGCCGGGGTTTTAAAGAACCATCGGTATCACATCTTTCTGTTTTGGTATATTTGTATTATAGCACCGAAATATGCTTATTACAATAGTTTTTTGGAAAAAAGTGTTTTGTGCAACTTTTCAACAAAAATACATCTGACGGTTATTGATATTTTTCTTTAAAAGTTTTTGTTTTTGCTTGACATAAAATGAGATACCTGCTATAATACCTGTCGATCGCTCGGAGGGCGGGTTGTTCAAAGAAACAACAGCCGGATAAGGCGCAGACTGAGATGTCTGTTCCTTGTCCGGCTTTTTTGATTTTTGGGAGGTATGAATGATGAATCTTTTGAACGGAAAAATAAGAACAATCTATTTCAAATATCTGTCCGCCGCTTTCGGCAGTGCGCTTATTTCTTGCATTTACGGCGTTGTTGACATGGCAATGGTCGGTCAGTACCAAGGTCCGGACGGAACGGCGGCGCTTGCGGTTGTTGCCCCGGTGTGGAATATCATATACAGCCTCGGTCTGCTTATGGGAATCGGCGGAAGCGTAATTTTCAGCACCAAACGCGGAAGCGGCAAAAAAAGCGACGGCAGCGAAAACCAATACTTCGCCGCATCGGTTATCGGTTCGGTTGTTTTGGCTTTGATTGCGTGGGTCGCTCTTTTGATTTTTGAAAAGCCGATTCTGTCCTTTTTCGGCGCGGACGAATCACTTCTTTTTCTTGCACAAAGATACATGAAACCCATAAAATTCGTGTTCCCTCTTTTTCTTTTCAATCAAATGCTTTCGGCGTTTTTACGCAACGACAACAATCCCGGACTTGCAACGCTGGGTGTACTTTCCGGCGGTATCTTCAACGTTTTCGGCGATTACTTCTTTGTTTTCACCTGCGACATGGGAATTTTCGGCGCAGGACTTGCAACCGCAATAGGTTCTGCGGTATCTTTCCTCGTTATGTTAACCCATTTCATAAGCCGAAAAAACACCTTGCGCCCGGTCAAACCTCAAAAGCTCTTCAAAAAGCTTTGCGAAATTTCCGTCACCGGCTTTTCAACCTTTTTCATCGACGTTGCAATGGGTATTCTCACTGTACTGTTCAACCGTCAGATCATGAAATACCTCGGCGCAAACGCGCTTGCAATATACGGTCCGATTATCAATATCAGCACTTTTGTTCAATGCTGTGCATACAGCGTGGGTCAGGCGGCACAACCGATTATTTCAACAAACTTCGGTGCGGGTAACGGAAAAAGAATCAAGGAAACGCTTCGACTTTCGCTTTGGACAACGGCGTTTTTCGGCGTATTTTGGACAGCTTTGAGCATGGCTTTTCCGAATCTTTATGTACGGATTTTCATGAGTCCGACCCCGGAAATTCTTGAACTTGCGCCCAGCATTGTCAGAGCTTATGCAATATCATTTTTGCTTTTGCCGTTCAACATTTATTCAACCTATTATTTTCAGGCTATTATGAAACCGAAGGCGGCGTTTGTCGTATCGGTTGCAAGAGGACTTGTTATCAGCGGTATTCTGATTCTTGTTCTTCCCTTAATCGCCGGCGCGGATTCTCTTTGGTTTGCAATGCCGATAACGGAATTTGCCGTAATGTTTTATGCTGCGGCAAGTATTTGGAAATACACAAAGGCGCTGACGGCAGCGGACATGGATGAAAAGTAAAAAATGTAGTGACAGCGTATTGACACAAAGCGAAAAGCGCCTATAATATACTTGAGGTGATTTTAATGAACGAACGGCTTTCAATAACCGAACTTCCGAAAACTTCAACTTTTCAAATGCGTATAAATCCGGAAATAAAAGCCAAGGCAGAAAGCATTTTTTCAAACTGCGGTCTGACTCTGACCGATGCGGTAAACATTTTTATTCAGCAGTCCATCAATGTCGGCGGTATGCCGCTCATCGTTACCGAAAACAGCAAAAATCTGCTTATGGAACAAGCCGTTGCCGTTTTGATGAGCGAACTCAAAAATGGCGAAAGCAATAACGAAAGCGACTTTTTTTCTATTGATGACGTTGCAAAAGAGTTCGGAGTACAGATATGAGAATTGTTTTCAGCTCCGCTTCGCGACAAGACCTTAGAAATATAAGCGATTATATTTCCGGCACACTTAAAAATCCAATCGCGGCAAAGAATGTAATTGAACGGATCTTACGCTCGGTTAAACGGCTTGAAGACCAACCGAACATGGGAGTAAGCTTGCAGGAAAAATGCGGAATCAAAACGGATTACAAGTGTCTGTTTTGTGAAAACCATATCGCCTTTTACAAAGTTCAAAACGAAACGGTAAAAATTATCCGTATCCTTGACGGACGTACAGAATATTTGAAAGTTATATTTTAAAAAGCACTGCCGCTCGGCAGTGCTTTTTT
>JAUNFH010000260.1:1590-1821 GCA_030525185.1 Clostridia bacterium | reverse complement strand
GTAGTGATTTTATTTCTTGACTTTGTGAATCATATTTACAAGCTTGCAGAAAGCAAGGAAGACTGCTCTGAGAACAACGCCGCCGGTGTTTTTGCCTTCGGCATTGACAACGATCGTTTCCGCGCTGTCATAGCCTGCATCTCTGAGAGTGTCGAGAATGACCTGCGCAATGAGCCGGTTTCCCTTAGCACTGGGATGAATGAAGTCAAAGGCAACAAGCTCCGGGTCAGC
>JAUNFH010000260.1:0-1580 GCA_030525185.1 Clostridia bacterium | reverse complement strand
AAAGCCGCCGCAACGTCTGCAATTATGAATGAACCGGGATTGGTGTCAAGGCAGTCCCTGTATGCATTGTTGAGGAACTCAACACCTCTTTCAAATGTTTCATAAACGGCTCCGGGCATCGGATTATAAAGCGTTTGAACAACGATGAGAGCGTCTTCATTGTATGACCTAATTGTTGCAATAATAACGTTGAAATCCGCTTTGAAGTTATCAATGATTTTCTGAACGCTGTCGGTTTTGTTGAAAACGCCGAGTTCAATAACAGTCTTGGGAAGATTATCAAGAAGGAAGTTGTTTCCTCCGATTGAAATGCTGATTATATCGGAGTTTTTGATATCTTCGGTGACCTGCGGTTCGGAGATTCTTCTGAGCATATCTCCGGTCGTATGGCCGGGAACGGCGTCATTGATATAATCATAACCGTTGGAGTCAGCAACAATTCTGCCGTAGTTTGCTTCGTCAGGATTTCTGAGACCTGAACCGTAGCCTATCGAATCGCCGAGAACAAGATAGGTAAGTCTGCCCTCTTCAGCAAAGGCAACAACGGAAAAGCAACCGAGGATGAGTACCACTGCAAGGAAGATACTTGTGAAACGTGCGGTTTTTTTCATTAAAATCAATCCCTCTCGTATATTTTTCACTTAATACACACGTTAAATTTTAACATCTGTCCCCTATTTTGTCAATACAACTTTCCCAATGCGTGCCTTCGCACCGACAACGGACAAAACTCTTTTGCTCTTTTTTTCAAAAAATTGTTTACTAATCACCCGATTTGCAATATAATGTAAAAACAAAGAAAAAGAAGGTGACGTTATGACATACGAAATAGATGAACTTCTCAAGAAAATAAAGCACATTCATTTTATAGGAATCGGCGGCTCGGGTATGTGCCCGCTTGCCGAAATTCTCCTTTCTCACGGATATACAATTACAGGCTCGGACAACAACCCCGGAGATAATATTGACAAGCTGCGTTCGCTCGGAGTAAAAATTACAATGGGTCAGAAAGCGGAGAATATCGAGGGCGCAGAAATGATCGTCTACACCGCCGCTCTGCTTCCGGACAACCCGGAGCTTTGCGCCGCAAAGGAAAGCTCGATTCCGACTTTTGAACGTTCAAAGCTCTTCGGTGCGATCACGAGAAAGTATTCCAACTGCATAGGAGTTTGCGGAACTCACGGAAAAACGACCGTAACTTCAATGCTCACCCAAGTTCTCATCATGGCGGGAAAGGACCCGACAGCCGTCATCGGAGGAAAACTTCCGCTCATTGACAGCCACGGCAGAAGCGGAAAAAGCGAAACAATGGTCTGCGAAGCCTGCGAATTTGTTGACACTTTTCTTGACCTTTCGCCGGACGTCGCGGTCATTCTAAACATTGATGAAGATCACCTTGATTACTTCAAAACACTCGACAATATTATAAAGTCGTTTCACAAGTTTTCTCTTCTTACAACACATACGCTGATAATCAACGGCGACGACGAAAACACGCTCAAGGCCGTTGACGGCGTTGAAAAAAAGAAAATCACCTTCGGTTTCGGTGAAGGCAACGATTACTATCCGGAAAACATCAC
>JAUNFH010000259.1 GCA_030525185.1 Clostridia bacterium | reverse complement strand
AGGCTCTCGGTTTCAAAGACGACCAGGTTCTCATCAAGACCAACATCCCCGAGGATGACAAGTGCCTTTCGGCTGCTCAGGAACTTGCCGATGCCGGCTGCAACATCATCTTTGCAGACTCCTTCGGTCATGAAGACTTCATCAGACAGGCTGCCGAAGAATTCCCCGAGGTTCAGTTCTGCCACGCAACCGGTACTCACGCAAAGACCGCTAACCTCAAGAACTTCCACAACGCTTTTGCTTCAATCTATGAAGGCCGTTACCTTGCTGGTATCGCAGCAGGCATGAAGCTCAACGAAATGATCAAGGACGGAAAGATCAAGGCTGAAGAAGCAAAGATCGGTTACGTCGGTGCATTCGATTACGCAGAAGTTGTTTCCGGCTTCACCTCATTCTTCCTTGGCGCACGTTCGGTTTGCGAAAGCGCAACAATGAAGGTTACCTACACCAAGTCATGGTTCGACATCGCTCTTGAGCGCGAAGCTGCTCTCAGCCTCATCAACGACGGCTGCGTTCTCATCAGCCAGCACGCCGACTCAGAAGGCGCTCCCAAGGCTTGCGAAGAAAAGGGCGTTCCCAACGTTGCATACAACATCGACACCTCTTCAATGGGTCCGAACACTGCAATCATCTCCTCAAAAATCAACTGGTCTCCCTATTATGAGCTTGCAATCACCGCAGTTGCTAAGGGTGAAGAATTCGCAGCTGACTGGTGCGGCTCACTCAAGACCGGTTCCGTTCAGCTCACAAAGCTCAACGAAAAGGTTGCTGCCGAAGGCACTCAGAAGGCTCTTGACGAAGCTACCGCAAAGCTCGAAAGCGGCGAAATCAAAGTTTTCGACACCGCTTCATTCACTGTTGACGGCAAGGCTCTTGATTCTTACAAGGCTGACGTTATCCCCGACGAAAAGTTCGAGCCGGATACCGAAGTAATTAAGGACGGCGCTTTCCACGAATCAGACGTTGAAGGAATGAGAAGTGCTCCGTACTTCGACATCAAGTACATCGACGGAATCAGCGAGAAATAATTAACCCCAAACCCAAATTTGACCGGGCGAGGCGCTTCGCTTCGCCCGATTTTCGTTTTTTTGAAAAGAGGGCAGAACGCTCCGCCTTCCTTTGAGAAAAATGAAAAAAATTAAACGGAGGTATATGAAGTTGGCTACACCGGCAATTGAATTGAAAAACATCAGCAAAACCTTCGGTTCGGTCAAGGCTAATCAGAACGTCAATCTCACCGTTAACAACGGGGAGATTCTTTCGCTTCTCGGCGAAAACGGAAGCGGAAAAACAACCTTGATGAACATGATTTCCGGAATTTATTTTCCCGATGACGGTCAGATCTTCATCGACGGAAAGGAAGTTGTGATCCGTTCGCCGAAGGACGCATTCAACTACAAAATCGGCATGATCCATCAGCATTTCAAGCTTGTCGATATCTTCACCGCGGCTGAAAACATCGTTCTCGGTCTCAAGGAGGAAGGCAAGTATAACCTCAAAAAGGTTGCCGAGCGCGTTGCCGAAATCAGCGCAAAATACGGCTTTGAAATTGACCCGATGAAGAAAATTTACGAGATGTCGGTTTCGGAAAAGCAAACCGTTGAAATCATCAAGGTGCTTTACCGCGGCGCGAACATTCTCATTCTGGACGAGCCCACCGCCGTTCTCACTCCGCAGGAGACACAAAAGCTCTTCGCCGTTCTTCGCCGTATGCGCGACGACGGAAAGGCAATTGTAATCATCACCCACAAGCTCCACGAAGTTCTCTCGCTTTCAGACCGCGTTTCCGTTCTGCGCAAGGGCGAGTTCATCGGAACGGTCA
>JAUNFH010000258.1 GCA_030525185.1 Clostridia bacterium | reverse complement strand
GTAATCATAACGACCTCGTTGGAAATTTTTATGTCATTATAATCCTTTTTCTGTTGCTCGTCAACCCATGAAGTTCGCACCGAGATCCTCGCCGAGACCGTTGCAGGTATAACGGAATTTTATATCATCGCCGTTTTTGACGGTGTATTTATTAACGCCGTAGTTCGGGAAAACTCCGTTAACCGAATACATCCAGCCCGATTGCGTTCCGCAGTCTTTTTCGTAGAGCTGATGAATTCCCCTGATATATTCGCTGTCATAGCCGGGAGTGTAAACGTATTCGAGCTGAATTCCCGATTTGCGGCAGTAGGTGCACTTTTCGGGACAGGTGTTTTGCTTGCAAACGAGCTTCAGCACGTCAAAAACAGTGCTGCCTTCAGCAACGGAAACGGTTGTTGCTTTGAGTATGTATCCGTCTTTCGGCAGAAACGCTTTCTTTTCGGGACGAAGATTGTCGAGATTTTTAAGAATCGTTTTGCATTCTATTTCAATTTTGCAGGTTACGGTTTTGCCCTGCTTCTTTGTCGTGGTGACCTTGGAGGGTTTGGTCGAGTGTGCCGTTGTAATTGTTCCGCCGGATATAATCGTTGCGGTTGTTGTCTTTACGGATTTGGTTGTTGAAATCGTTTTGCCTGCCGAAGCACTTTTCACGGCCGTTGAATTAGTTTCCGAACTTGTTGTCGAGGTTGTTATGTTTTGCCTGTCTGCTGTTGTGTTCTCAACTTTAGTCACGGTCATGCCGCAGCCCGACAAAAGAATCAAAACGGAAATGAGCAAAAGAGAAATATGTTTTTTCATATTAATTAATCAATCCTTTCGAGTGACCTTTGTTATTCAAGCTCCGAATAGTCCGTATTTTTTTGCGATACGGTCAAATGTATCCTGAATGTACGGCGTTGCGACGAAAAGCGCAACGAGCGTTGTCACGGCATGAATTGCGTTGAAGCTCAGGCCGGAAATGTAAACGGGAAGCATCGTTTTAATTGTCGGTGCAGCCGAGAAAAACAAGGCCGAGCTTGAATCGACAATAAAGCCGTAAACGGCAAAGCAAAGTATGCCGCCGATTATTGCAACTGCCCAACGATTTCGTCCATAGCTTTTTTTATAGAAAATCAGTCCGCAAAGGAACGCTGCAAGCCCCATGCCGAACATCTGAAAAGGAGTGTGCGCACCTTGTCCGAAAAAGATGTTTGAAATAAACATTGAGAGTGAACCGCACAAAAAGCCGACATAAGGACCAAATGAGATTGCCGCAAGAATTACGATTGCACAGGTGAGCTTGATCTGCGGAAACATGAACAGTGCCGCACGTCCGACAACCGCAAGAGCGACAACGCATGCGATAGCGACAAGTTCCCTCGTTTTCATTTTTTTCTTTTCAAGGCTCAGAAAAAGTGCGGCAAGTGCAAGTGCGATTATCAATTTGCCGCTGTTGTGTAGAAACGGTTTCCGTCAAAAAATTCATCGGTCGTGTTAACTGCGGAAATATTTTTGTCGAAAAGCATTGCGCAAAGCTCAGCGTTTTCTGCACAAAAATCTATATCGTGCGAAATAATAATTACCGTTTTGCCCTTTGCTTTTAGCTCAGACAAAATTTCTGAAAATATCTTTTTGAATTCAGCGTCCATACCCTTGGTCGGCTCGTCAAAAAAGTAAATGTCACGCTCGCAGAGCAGAAGCTTTGCAACGACAACACGCTGCTGTTCTCCGCCGCTGAGGTCGAATGGGTGAGAGTCAAACAGATTTTTTATCTGTGTTAAATTTGCAACCTTTTCGATCTTCTCATTGTCTTGCGACATCTCGCTGAGCTCTTCTCTGACTGTCCTTGAAGCGAAAAGAGTCT
>JAUNFH010000257.1 GCA_030525185.1 Clostridia bacterium | reverse complement strand
TTGTTCAAAGGCTTTGAAAATCAAAAACAATCAAATTAAAGATATTTCGATAGTTCGCCGATCGGTTGACAGCAGAAGAAAAAGCGACGTTCACTTTGTTTACATTGTTGATGTTTCGGTTGACGGTGACGAAGAAAAAATCATTAAACGCGTCAACTCAAAAAACGTTTCAATCAGCGAACCTTATTCATATGAAATGCCCAAAAACCGCCGAGTTTCATCTCTTCGTCCGGTTATAGTCGGATTTGGTCCGGCCGGAATTTTTGCGGCGCTTACTCTTGCAAGAGCCGGACTTCGTCCGCTTGTTCTCGAACGCGGAAACGACGTTGAAACACGTACAAAAGATATAAACCGGTTTTTCAAAACCCGTATTCTCGATTCTGATTCAAACGTTCAGTTCGGTGAAGGCGGAGCGGGAACTTTTTCGGACGGAAAGCTGACAACCGGAATTAAAAGCGTTTTTTGCCGAAAGGTTTTTCTTGAATTTTTTGAACACGGCGCACCGGAAGAAATTCTTTGGTCGGGAACGCCGCATATAGGAACCGACAAACTTGCCGGGGTAATCAAAAATATGCGAGAGGAAATTATTTCTCTCGGCGGCGAAGTGATTTTCGGCGCAAAACTTACCGATCTCATTGTGTATAACGCTTCGGTTCAAGGCGTCACTTACGAAAAAAACAAGCAGAGCTTTGATTTTGAAACCGATACGGTTATTCTCGCAATCGGTCATTCTGCCCGCGACACGGTGAAGATGCTGAAAAGCAAGGGTGTTCTCATGATGCAAAAGCCGTTTTCCGTCGGCGCAAGAATCGAGCACCCGAGAGAGATGATTGATCGTTCGCAGTACGGTAACTTCTCCGGACACCCGGCACTTTCGGCCGCTGTTTATAAACTCGCATGCCACGGTGAACACGAAAGGGGAGCCTACACTTTCTGCATGTGTCCCGGAGGAACGGTGATTAACGCAACGAGTGAACAAAACGGTGTTGTTACTAACGGAATGAGCGAGTTCGCACGCGACAAGGAAAACTCAAATTCAGCAATCCTTGTCAATGTTTATCCCGAAGATTTTCCGTCCGATGACGTTCTTTCCGGCTTTGAGCTTCAGAAGAATCTTGAACACAAAGCCTTTGAACTCGGCGGGAAAGATTACAGTGCTCCTTGTCAACTCGTCGGAGATTTTCTTGAAAACAGGGAATCAAAAAAGCTTTCGTTTGTAAAGCCGAGTTTTACTACGGGTGTGACACCGAGCGACATCAGAAAAGTTCTTCCGAAAAAAGTTACGGACACAATGGCCGATGCAATCATTCAAATGGATAAAAAGCTCTCGGGTTTTGCACTTCCGGACGCAGTTTTGACCGCACCGGAAAGTCGAAGCTCTTCACCCGTCAGAATCATCAGAGATGATATTTTTCAGGCTAATATTCGCGGTCTTTATCCTTGCGGCGAAGGTGCAGGATATGCCGGAGGAATTGTGTCTGCTGCCGTTGACGGACTTCGCAGTGCTCACGCTGTTTTGCTTGATGAAAGCGAACTTAACCACAGGACATAATAAAAAAGGTTGCCGTTTAAAACGACAACCTTTTAAATATTTATTGATTACAGGGCATTGATCATTGAGAAGAAATCAACATAAAACGTTCTTGCGTTGAAATAATCCTTCATTTCGCCTTGGTACGCAGTGTGATCGCCCTTCTGAATTGGCATTTTGTTCCATACACCCGGAACGATGTTATTTCTGTCAAAATCAACGGCAGGAGAATCCGAAGGCGCAATTTCGGAATATGTATTGACAAGGCCGTCGTTTGCCTGCCATTTTTCATCAATTACATAGCCTCCGGGAG
>JAUNFH010000095.1 GCA_030525185.1 Clostridia bacterium | reverse complement strand
CGAGCGCCTTTGAGACCGTATTTCTTTCTTTCCTTCATTCTCGGGTCACGAGTGAGGAGGCCTGCCTTCTTGAGCGGAAGGCGGAGGTCTGCGTCGTACTGAAGAAGAGCTCTTGCAAGACCGTGGCGGATTGCGCCGGCCTGGCCGGTAACGCCGCCGCCTGCAACGCGGCAAACGATGTCGAACTTGCCGTTGGTGTCGGTTACGTCAAGAGGCTGACGAACGAGGAGCTTGAGGGTTTCAAGGCCGAAATATTCGTCGATGTCTCTGTCGTTAACGGTGATCTTACCGCTGCCTGCATAAACGCGGACTCTTGCGATTGACTTCTTTCTGCGGCCTGTGCCGTAGAAGAACGGAGTTGTTTCGTACATTTTCATTTCCTCCCTTTCTTATTAAAGTTCAACAACTTCGGGTTTCTGAGCTGCATGAGCGTGTTCTGCGCCTGCATAAACGCGAAGTCTTGTGAGAGCCTTGCGGCCGATGGTTGTGTCGGGAATCATGCCCTTAACAGCCTTGGTCATTGCGAATTCGGGCTTTTCTCTCATAAGGGAGCTGTATTTGACCTTCTTCATGTTACCGATATATCCGGTGTGATGATAGTACATTTTCTGGTCAAGCTTCTTTCCGGTGAGAACGGCCTTGTCAGCGTTGATGATGATAACGTGATCGCCGCAATCAGCGTGAGGAGCAAAGGTGGGTTTGTGCTTTCCGCGGAGAAGCTCGGCTGCCTTTGCGGCAACGTGACCGAGATGCTTTCCTTCGGCGTCAATGACATACCACTTACGGGTGATGTCGCCGGCTTTCGGCATATAAGTTGACATAGTCTTTTCCTCCAATCAAAATTCAAATTGCCTTAGTATCTTATCACAAGAGGTTCCCTTTGTCAACAACTTTTTTTGAAAAAATTGAATTAGATTCGCCGTGCTCGTTTTTTCTCATTTTTTCTTCGTTTTCCATAGTGTTTGCTCGCGAATGGATTTCAAAAAGAATTTGCTTTTCATTATAATAATATTTCTCCTTTTTCCGCAAAGGTTGACAAATATAATATTCGGTGATAAAATGAGTGCGTAAATATTACAGGGGGTGCTGATGAAATCGGCTGAGATTATACCCTTTAACCTGATCCGGGTAATGCCGGCGTAGGGAAAACAAGACGCCTTGTGATTTTACAATCATATTGGGGCGTTTTTCTTTTGCCCCGTGTTGCTTCGGAACATGAACCTTTTAAGTGTTTTTGAAGCGGCGAGAAAATTATTTTCAGGAGGTGTCGTCATGAACGACAAAAGAAAAATTTCAACAATCCAAATGCTTGCCGAAAGCGCAATTATGCTCGCTCTTTCGGTTGTACTCAACGAATTTACACCGATCAAATTTCCGTTCGGCGGTTCGGTAACCTTCTTCTCCCAGCTCCCGATTCTTGTCATCGGCTATCGTTACGGAATCAAACAGGGCCTTTTCACCGGCCTTGCAATGGGCGTAATCGAGATGCTCTTCGGCCTTAAGAATTTCTCTTATGTTACCGGAATCAAGGGATATCTCATTCTTGTCCTTGCCGATTACATCATTGCCTTCTCCGTTCTCGGCCTCGGCGCAATGTTCAAGAAGAAAATCAAGAATCAGGCTCTTTCGCTCGCTTCGGCCGGTGCGGTCGTTTCCGTTCTCCGTTTCATTTGCCATTTCATCAGCGGTGTAACAATTTGGGGCGGTTATGCGGAAGATCAGCCGGTATGGCTTTATTCACTCACTTACAACGGCGGATATATGCTTCCGGAACTCATCATCACCGTTGTCGGTGCGCTTGCCGTCGGCTCAATCTTTGACCTCGATTCTCCGAAACTTAAAACCCTCAAGAGCGAAAAGAAGAGCGTATAAGCAAAACAAAGAGTAAAATCAAAAAGCTGTAATTCACGGGTGACATCAAAACGTTGAGCCGTGATTACAGCTTTTCTTTATGAGTGCTTTCTATGACCGCGGCTTTAAGAATCCGAGCCGTACCGTGCTTCCCGAAAGAAATCAGCATAATAAAAAAGGAAACCAAAAACCCGACTCGTGTGAGTCGGGTTTTTGGCAGAGAGAAAAAAATGAAAAAACAAACGTGGCAGTTAAACTGCCGGGGAGAGTTTGTAGAAGCTGTCAAAATTAATGAACACTCTGGTTCTCTTCAAACGGGAGCATGTTGTAAATTCTGTTGTCTTTGTCAACCATGCTTATCGGAGTATCCGGAACGAGAAGATGAATGAGAGAAATGAAGTTGTTGCTGTTCTCACCCGGAAAACCGACAACAAGAACAATCGGTTTTGTTTTTGCCATATGAGCGGCAATTGTGAATGCGGGATCGTCACTGAAATAAACGGCCATTTCGCCCTTTGAATCCCGAACGGTCTGAAAGAGAGCGTCGAGCATTTTCGGACAATCCTTTTGCGTTTCGCCGTTAAGCGGAAGAACCGTGATAACCTGAAGCTCAGCGTCATTTTTTTCGGCAAGGATTCTTCCGGCCTCGATGAGCTTTTTCGAGCTTTCCTGCGGCGTTACGCAAACGAGAACGTTGTTTCGTTCGTTCATGTAACCACCTCCTGATTACAGCTATATGATAACGTGAATACCTAAATACAACTTTAAACGAAAAATATTTTTTTGAAAGTTCTTTTTTGCCTTGTCGGTTTTGGTAATCCGAGGTCTTTTCTCATCTTGTGAGTGTATTTTATCAGCCCTTCTTAAACTGAACCTCAACAAACAGTTGATTTTTTGAAAAAAAGCCGAAAAAGTTTGTTTTTTGTCCTTCTTAACAAAATTATAGTCATTGTTAACACCCAGTTAACAATTGTCGAATAAAAACGTATAAAATTGTCTATAAAATAGTAACAAGAAAGACACGTTGTTGGTTTTTTCGGCAACTGTCGAGAAGTTGTGAGAATGGAGTGTATAAAATGGTTAATTGCTGGTTCGATTATAAAACCGTCATTGTTTCGGGCGCATCAAGCGGAATCGGAAAGGGTCTCGTCAAAAAGCTCATCTCCGAACACGGTTGTACGGTTATTGGCATCGCAAGAAACGAAAAAAAGCTTCAGGCTCTTGTTGAAGAGCTTGGCGACAAGGCGAGATATTTTTCATATTATCTCTTTGACGTTTCGGATAAAGACAGTTGGCGCAATTTTGCAAACGACATCACCGAAAAGGGAATCCAGCCCGACATACTTATTAATAACGCCGGAATTCTTCCGAAGTTTAACAAATTCGGTCATTATACCCTTGAAGACATTGACCGCGCAATGCAGGTTAATTTTTATTCAAACGTTTATTCAATGAACGTCATGATTCCGATTCTTCTCAAATCAAAAAGCGGCGGAATTGTCAACGTTTCAAGCTCCGCGGCGCTTTGCTCGCTCGCCGGAACTTCAATCTATTCCGCAAGCAAGGCTGCAGTCAAGAGCATGACCGAGTCGATTCGTGAGGAATATCGCGGAAGACTTTACGTCGGACTTGTTTGCCCCGGATTCACAAAGACGGACATTTTCCACAATCAGGACAAAGGCAACGAATCCGCAAAGAGCGAAAAAATGCTCAACATGGTTTCAACCTCGTGCGAAAAAATGGTTAACGACATCGTCAACGGAATTTGGAAAAAGAAGAGCAACATGGTCTTCGGAATCGACGCAAAGATGATGGACGACGGAACCAGAGTTTTCGGCGTTCTCGTTTCAAAGGTCAGCAGCAGCGTCATCAAAAAGGCTCACCTTGACATGTTCAAAGACGTTTTCTACAGTGATGAAATGTAATTTTCATACTCATACCGCGCGCTGCAATCACGCCGTCGGCCTTGATGAAGAGTATGTTCTTTCCGCAATTGAAGCGGGCTTTGACGAAATCGGCTTTTCCGATCATACGCCTTGGCCTTTTGAAAGCGGCTACGTTTCTCCGATGAGAATGAGGGCGGACGAGCTTGAGGAATATGTTCTTTCGGTCAACCGCCTTCGTGAAAAATATAAGGACAAGATTAAAATTCATCTCGGCCTTGAGTGCGAATATTTCAAGGATTATATTCCGTGGCTCTGTGCAACGGGCGAAAAATACGGAATTGAGTATTTCCTTCTCGGTCACCACTTTTCTCCCGACGAAGAGCACGGACTTTACAACGGAAGAATCAAAACTCACGCCGAAATCGAGCGCTATAAAAACGACGTTCTTGAAGCGCTTGAAAGCGGATTGTTTTTCTATGTTGCGCATCCGGACATCTTCATGCGTACCTACGGCGAATTCGACGATTACTGCGAAAAGGCGTCGAGGGAAATCATCGCAAAGGCGATTGAAACAAAAACGCCGCTTGAATATAACCTTCTCGGACTCACTCATTGCAAAGAGGACGGAATGAAAGAGGGTTATCCTCACTCGAAATTCTGGCGCATTGCCGGAGAGATGGGCGCTTTGGCCGTTGTCGGAATCGACGCGCACGACCCGAAGGCTTTTCTTGAAACCGAAAAGTTTGAAAAAGCACGGGCAATGCTCGAATCTTCCGGCGTGAAACTTGTATTTTAAAATTAAAAGGAACTGTTTTACCGAATTTGTAAAGCAGTTCCTTTTTTCTTCTGATTAATCTTTCGGAGGTACTGCTTTAGGTGAGTTCTTTAACCGCACTGATTTCTTTTTGAATTTACATCCGACCGCTGTGCTTTCCCCTGGCGCCCTCACAGTAGTGAGCCAAGAAACCGTGAGGTTAAAGAAACATCATCAAATAAGCAAACCAAAGCGGAAGTACCGAAAGAAAACCGACTTTCGGCGAACAGGATTAATTTTCAAAATTGGGTGGTAAAGTGCGGCTTTCTATGGTATAATATAGTTTAATTAAGATGGAATTTTATGCCATGCCGGCTTTCGGAAAGATTTTATCGGAGGAAGATAAATGAAGCTTTTTGAAATTTTGAAAAACGTTTCGGCGAACGGAAACTTTGATCCGTCGTCCGAAATTGAAGATATTGTTTATGATTCGAGAAAAGGCAGAAAGAATACCCTTTTTGTTTGCCTTTCGGGCGCAAAATTTGACGGCCACGCTTTTGCGAAAAACGCATATGACAACGGTTGCCGCATTTTTCTTTGCGAAAAGGAAGTTCTTCTTCCGAGCGACGCTTCGGTGATTCTTTGCGAAAACACAAGAGCCGCTCTTGCCGTTTGCTCCGCAAATTTTTTCAATCACCCGTCGAAAGAAATTTCCGTCATCGGAATCACGGGAACAAAAGGAAAAACAACTGTTGCCCACATTGTGAAGTATGTTCTTGAAGCGGCGGGAATCAAATGCGGAATCATCGGAACGATCGGCGCAAAATGCGGCGATACCGTCCTTCCGACGGTCAACACAACACCCGAAAGCTATGAACTCCAAAAGCTTCTTCGCATCATGGCCGACAACGGCTGCAAGGCCGCGGCGATTGAAGTTTCCTCTCTCGGATTGAAGCATCACAGAGTCGATAACACGGAATTTGCCGCAGGCGTGTTTACCAATCTTTCTCCCGACCACATCGGAACGAACGAACACGCAAGTTTTGAGGAATACGCATATTGGAAAAAGCAGCTTTTTCACCGTTGCAAAAAAGCTTTTGTGAACTTTGACGATGCGTTTTCAAAAGAGATTATTGAAGAATGCGATTGCCCGGTTGTTACGTTCGGCTTTGACGAAGAGGCGGACTACCGTTTGGAAAACGTTCAAAAGGTCAAAAAAGGTAACAGACTCGGCGTTGACTTTTCTTTTGAACACGGCGGAAAGGAAAAAAGTTTCTTTGTTTCGCTTCCGGGTGATGTGAACGCTTTCAATGCGGTTTGCGCCTGTGCAATCGGAGAAAGCTTCGGTGCAAGCGACGATGAAATCAAAAACGGCCTTTCTTCGGTTTTTGTCAAGGGCAGGGGCGAAGTTGTTGAAACCGGAAAAGACTTTTCCGTGATTATCGATTACGCACACAACGGCGTCAGCCTCAAAAGTATTGTCGAAACGGCAAGAGCTTATGACCACAACAGAATCATTGCGCTTTTCGGTTCGGTCGGCGGACGCACTGAAATCAGAAGGCAGGAGCTCGGACTCGTTTCCGGAGCAATGTGCGACCTCACGATTGTTACCGAGGACGACCCCGATTTTGAAGACCCGAAAAAAATCTGCGATGAAATCGCTTCATATGTTAAAGAAAGCGGCGGAGATTGCGTTGTGATACCCGACAGAAAGGAAGCAATTTTATATGCGCTTTCGATTGCTCAAAAGGGCGATATAATCATTCTTGCCGGAAAGGGTCACGAGGAATTCATGAAGGTGAACGGAGAAAAACTTCCGTTCTCGGAAAGAGCGATTATCGAAGAGGCGCTCAATATAAAAAGAAAGTAACCGAAAAAAATTACGATAGATTTAAGAAGGTTGAGTTTTATGTATACATTCAAAAAAGAAACAGACATGAAAGCCTATGACGAATTCATTGAAAGTCACGGCGGCCAGTATATTCAGTGTTCACGTTGGGAAAAAGTCAAAACAACGTGGAAATGCACTTATTATTCCGGCTATGAAAACGAAGAACGTGTTCTTTGCGTTCTCGTTATGGAACGTGACCTTCCGGCGGCGGGAAAAATTTGGTACGCTCCGGCAGGCCCCGTTTGCGATTATGAAAACAAAGAGCTTCTTTCCGCATTCACGGATTTCATGAAAGCGGAGGTTGCAAAGCACAAAATCACCGCGTTCATCATGGATCCGCCGATTGACCTTCGTGTGAACGGTGAAAGAAAAGAAGAGGGACATGCTCTTCACAAAACGCTTCTTTCGCTCGGCTATGAGCTCAATCCTTCGATTGAAAATTACACATACAAACAGCCGGTTCAGCTTTTCATTCCCCTCAAAGACGAAAACGGAAACGCACTTGAAGCGAAGGCAATCCTCAAAAAATGTGACAAGGGTGTAAGATACAGCATCAGAATCGGTGAACAAAGAGGACTTGTTGCAAAAACGTTCACTTCAAAGGACGTTGACGCCGATATGTCAATCATGGATGACTTCATGGGTGTTATGCACGACACGTCGGAGCGAGACAGCTTTGTTGAGCGCAACGGCGATTACTGCGCAAAACTTCTTCGTGAATTTGACGGTTGCAGCGATCTCAAGCTTGTTTATTACGACAAAGAGCTTGACAGAAAGCTCCAAAGCGAAAGACTCAAAAAGAAGGAGGACGCCCTTTCTCAGCTTGAAGGCGCTCACGAAAAGAAGGCGCGTCAACTGCACGAAATCATTGACAGCGTTGACAAGCAAACCGAACACTTTGAAAAGCGAATCAAAGAAGCGGAAGAATTCACAAAAGAGAACCGAATCTGTGTTGCGGGCGGACTTTCGATTTACTATGCAGGAATGGGAAGCTGCCTTTTCGGCGGAACGAGGAACGTAATCAGAAACAACACCCGTTCGAGCCATTACCTCAACTATCTCCGTCTTTGCGAAAGCATCAACCGCGGCTGCAGCATTCATGACCTCGGTTACGTCATCGTCAAAACTCCGGAACTTGAAGAGGACGGAACGCTCGGAACGCTTGTTCCAGCGGACAACTTCAAGGGAATTTATGACTTCAAGAAGAGTTTTTTCGCCGATTATCATGAATTCATCGGCGAATATGTTCTCGTCGGAAACAAGATGAAGTATTATGCGTATGCAAAACTTATGCCGAAGGCGAAGAAGGTCAAAATCAGCCTCATCAAAAAATTCAGATAAAGCGTTTTTGATAAAACAAAATTAAGAAATTCGGCAACATTTGACTATTTTTTGCGCCGGGTGTATAATTGAACCATATTCAAAAACATTGATTGAAAAGGAGAAAACACCATGAAAAAAGCAGCAAAACTTCTTGCGGCCGCCGGTCTTGCCGCAGGCGGAGGATACGGAATTTGCGATCTCGTTTCAAACCTTCTTGTTGACAGAAAATTCGCCGTTCCGGAAAGTTTCGGAAACCTTGTTTCCGGTGCTGATATGACTGAAATGCGCGCCGTCGGAGTCAAAAACCGTCAGTGGCTTGAGGATTACGGCTATGAACGTTACACAATCAATGCCGACGACGGAACGAAGCTCATCGGATATCTTCTCAGACCCGAAAAGCCGTCAAAACTTTTTGCCTTTTGTTCTCACGGCTATCGCAGTGAGGGAAGACGTGAGTTCTCCGGAATTTCGCAGTACTATCTTTCCCGCGGTTTCAACGTTTTCCTCGTTGACCACCGTGCTTCGGGCGAGAGCGACGGAAAGTATATCGGCTTCGGATATTACGAAGCGAAGGACTGCGTAAAATGGCTTCACTTCCTCAACGACACATTCGGCAGTGACATTTCAATCGTTGTTCACGGCGTTTCAATGGGCAGCGCAACCGTTATGCTCATGAGCAACGACGAAAACCTTCCTGAAAACGTGAAGCTCATCGTTGCGGATTG
>JAUNFH010000256.1 GCA_030525185.1 Clostridia bacterium | reverse complement strand
TTGGGTACTTTTGGGACGACAGCCAAAAGTACCCCCAGCGGAGCGGTCGGATGTAGATAAAAATATGAAACGTGCGATTAAATGAACATCATCAAAAAATATAACCGTAGCGTAGGAAGTCTCTCCCTCAGTCGGCAGAGCCGACAGCTCCCTCACTGGAGGGCGCCAGGGGAAAGCGGAGCAGTCGGATGTAGATTCAAAAGAAACCCGTGCGGTTTAAGAACTCACTCGAAGCAGTACCCCAAAACCGCCTCAATCCGATTTTGATTGTTCATAAAACTTTTTTGATTATTTCATTTTTTAATGCGTTGTTAATGTTTAATCTGTTATAATTATTTTTAATAAACCCGAAGGAGGTTAAAAATGAAAAGAAATTACGATTATTGCGAACATATTGAACGCATTATGAAAGAAAAAGGCTCGTCTCCCCTCACCTTTGTTTTCAAAAGACGTGTTCTTGAGAAAATGGACGAAAGAACAAACGAAGTTTCAAAACGCGGACTTTCGGACGAAAAGGTTCTTCATGACCTCATCATCGACGAATTCGGCGAAAAGAGGGTTCTTTCCGACTACGAAAAATATTTACAGGGAATTAAAGAAAAAAAGCAGCTCAAAGCCGCTCCGATCGTCTGCGCAGCCGTGATGCTTCTTTCCGTTGCGGTCTATCTCATCATCGGCTTTACTACCGATATCTGGCATCCGACGTGGCTCATCATTGAAGGCGCGGCAACAGCGGTTTTCATCGGTCTGATGCTTTTCGGAGTTTCGCTTCTTTATCGTCATCACTTTTTATATTTTCTTCTTCGCCTTCTTGTTGCCGGGAGCGTTATGGTTCTTTCTCAATTTGTTTTTCTCGTTCTCAGAATACCGTTCGGCATTGAAAATGCATACCTCGTTTTTCTCGGCGCACTCGGTCTGATGTTCGTCACGGATTTCATTCTCGCCGCGGCAACGAAGCAAAGGCTTCTGATTCTCAATGCTCTCATTACCGTTCCAGTTCTCACCGCTTTCGTATATGTCATTCTCGGCCTTCTTCATGTCATTGCATGGTGGCCGTGGCGGTTCATTTTTCTCGGTGCGGTTTTCGGTGATTTGCTCATCGTTCTCGGCGTTCTTGCCCACAACAAAAAATACAGCTATAAACCGGAGGTTGAAGATTCATGGAAAGAAAACTGAAAGCCGAACTTTGGGATAAGATGCATTATCTTTTCCGTGATTTCAACGACAGAATGGTTCACGTTGAATTGCGCTATGACTTTGAAATTGACATTGAAGCGCTTAAAACGGTCATCATCTGCTTTCTTGAAAAAGCACCCGTTCTTCACTCATCTTTCAGAGACATCAAGCTCAAATCATACTGGAAAGTCAAAGATTACCGCATTGACGACGTTCTTCTGGTCTCCCGCCCGGAAAACCTTGAAGAAGCGGTCAACGAATTTTTAACCGGGTATATTCCGCCGGAAAGCGACCTTCAAATCCGCTTCGCCGTTTTCTTCCATGACGGCGGCTCGGTTCTCTGCATTGTTGAAAACCATATGTGTATGGACGGCGGCGACTTCAAATATTTTCTCAAAGCACTCTGCAAAGGCTATAACGAATATTCGGAGAAAAAAATCAGTCCGCTCGGTCTCAAAAACGGTTCCCGATCGTTTGAAGAGGTCTATGACGACTTTTCAAAAACCGAAAAGAAAATGGCGGAAAATCTTTATAAAAATGTCTGTGCAAAAGACAACCACCGTTTTCCGTTCACGGAAAACAACATCCGCGATCGCTCGTTCATCGCAAAAAGAAAAATCGAAAAGGAGCGTTGAAAAATTCAAGAACGACAAATTCATGGGACTTTACGGACTTCCTCT
>JAUNFH010000094.1 GCA_030525185.1 Clostridia bacterium | reverse complement strand
GTTTTCATTCTCGTCATTGCGGCGCTCGTTCAGCTCGTTGAAATCATTCTCAAAAAGTATATCCCCTCGCTTTACAATGCGCTCGGAATTTATCTTCCGCTCATCACAACGAACTGCGCGGTTCTCGGCGTTGTTATTCTCAACATCGACAACGGTTACAATTTTGCTCAGTCAATGTTCAACTCGGTCGGCGCAGGCCTCGGCTTCATGCTTGCAATGGTAATGTTCGCCGGCGTCCGCGAAAGAATGGAAAGTTGCGACATTCCGAAGTTCATGAGAGGACTTCCGATTACGCTCGTTGCCGCTTCGCTCGTTTCGGTCTCCTTCCTCGGATTCACCGGAATCGTTGACAACATTTTCGGTTAAGGAGGTAGCGCAAGATGGATATTCTTATTCCCGTAATTATCGTTGCCGCAATCGGACTCATTGCCGGAATCGGACTTGCGGTTGCTTCGGCCGTTTTTGCCGTTCCTGTTGACGAAAAGGCGGAGCAGGTTCGTGCGTGCCTTCCCGGCGCAAACTGCGGTGCCTGCGGTTTCACCGGCTGCGACGGTTACGCCGCCGCACTTTCAAAGGGCGAAACGAAGGAATGCAACCTTTGCATTCCCGGCGGAAACGACGTTGCCGCTCAGGTTGGCGCAATCATGGGACTCGACGCCGGAAAAATCACTCCGATGGTTGCCGCCGTCATGTGTCAGGGCAACAAAGAGAACACACCGGAAAAACTTGAATACAGCGGCGTCCGTTCCTGCAAAATGGCAACACAGCTTTTCGGCGGACCGAAGAGTTGCGTTCACGGTTGCATCGGCTTCGGCGACTGCGTTGAAGTTTGCCCTTACGACGCAATCTTCATCTGCGACGGAGTTGCAAGAATCAACCCGAGCAAGTGCCGTGCCTGCAAAAAGTGCATCAAGACCTGTCCGAGACAGCTCATTGATCTTTTCCCGCTCGACACGATCAAAGCCGCCGTTCTTTGCAAAAACCACGACAAAGGCGCACAGACGAGAAAGCAGTGCAAAGCCGGTTGCATCGGCTGCATGAAATGCGTCAAGGCGTGCGAAGAAGGCGCCGTTTCGGTTGAAAACTTCTGTGCAAAGGTTGATTACGACAAGTGCGTCGGCTGCGGAAAATGCCACGCCGTCTGCCCCGTCGGCTGCATTGACCTTTACATGCTCAAGAAGATGTTTTGATAAATTCAGTTTTTTAATCAAGGCTGTGGTGAAACGATTCGCCGCAGCCTTGATTTTTTTATTACCGTCAAAAAAAACAGTTGACCTTGCAGGAAATAAAAGGTATAATTAATTTGAATAAGCTGAAAAGTTACGGCTTTTTTCGGCTTGACGATTGATTATTTGGAGGTTAAATATGAAGTATCAGGAAATTATCGACAAGCTTACGCTTGAAGAAAAAGCAAGCTTGTGTTCCGGAAAAGATTTCTGGCATATGAAAGGCATTGAACGCCTTGACATTCCCTCAATCATGCTCACCGACGGACCGCACGGTTTGAGAAAAAAGGACGAAACCAGCGGCGGCCCGAGCCTTGACAACTCCGTTCCGGCAACGTGCTTTCCCCCGGCGGTAACAACGGCCGCTTCGTGGGATCCTTCGCTCCTTTATAAAATGGGCGAAGCGTTGGGCGAAGAATGCCTCGCAGAAAAGGTCAGCGTTCTCCTCGGCCCCGGCGTAAACATGAAGCGTTCTCCCCTTTGCGGAAGAAACTTTGAATATTTTTCCGAAGATCCCCTTCTTGCCGGAGAAGTTGCCGCAGGTTTCATCAACGGCGTTCAGTCAAAGGGAATCGGTACTTCACTCAAGCATTTCGCAACAAACAACCAGGAAATGCGCCGAATGTCCGTTGACAGCGTTGTTGACGAGCGTGCGCTTCGCGAAATTTATCTCACCGCTTTTGAAATTGCCGTCAAAAAGGCTCAGCCGTGGACAGTAATGAACGCATATAACAAACTCAACGGAACTTACTGCTCCGACCACGAAGAACTTCAGCAGAAGATTCTCCGTGACGAATGGGGCTTTGAAGGAATCGTTGTCACCGACTGGGGCGCAGCAAACGACCGCGTTCAGGGAATCATCGCCGGAAACGATCTCGAAATGCCGACCTCCGGCGGATACAACGACAAAAAGATTGCCGACGCGGTTCGCAGAGGAAAACTTCCGATTGAAATTCTTGACAAGCGCGTTGACTCACTCCTTGACCTCATCTTCAAGTCGGAAAAGAGTCTCGGCTGCTATACATATGACAAGAAGGCTCACCATGAACTTGCTCATGAGGTTGCCGCTCAGTCAATGGTTCTTCTCAAAAACGAGGACAACATTCTTCCGCTCAAAAAGGGCCAGAAGGTTGCCGTAATCGGCGAGCTTGCAAGATCTCCCCGTTACCAGGGTGCAGGTTCTTCACAGATTAACCCGACGGAGCTTTCCGACGCATTCGGCGAGCTCATCAAGGCGGGCTTCCAGCCGCTTTATTCCCCCGGTTACAACAAAAAGAGCAAGTCGATTTCTCAGCTTCTCATCAACGATGCGTGTGACCTTGCAAAGAAGAGCGACGTTGTTCTTCTCTTCATCGGTCTCACCGAAGATTACGAAGCCGAAGGTTACGACAGAACGACGCTTGAACTTCCGGCCGCACACAACCGCCTTGCAGAGGAAATTTGCGAAGTTTGCGACAACGTTGTTGTTGTTCTCTCCGGCGGTTCACCGGTAACAATGCCGTGGCTTTCAAAAGTCAAAGGCGTTCTCAACGGTTATCTCGGCGGCCAGGCGGGCGGCGAAGCGATTGCGGACATTCTTTCCGGAAAGCAGAATCCCTGCGGAAAACTTGCCGAAACCTATCCCATTTCGCTTTCAGACGTTCAGTGCGTAAATTACTATCCCGGAACGGTTATGACAACCGAATACAGAGACAGCGTTTACATCGGCTACAGATATTACGACACCGCAAAGAAGGACGTCCTCTTCCCGTTCGGCTTCGGCCTTTCTTACACCGATTTTGAATATTCCGACCTCAAACTTTCAAAGAAAAAAATCAAGGACGACGAAACGCTCACCGTTTCGTTCAAGGTCAAGAACGTCGGTTCCGTTGCCGGTGCTGAAATTTCACAGATTTATGTTTCCGACTGCGAAAGCACAATTTACCGTCCGGCGAAAGAGCTCAAAGGCTTTTCAAAAACCTTCCTTGAACCCGGTGAGGAAAAGACCGTCAGCGTTGAACTTTCAAAGCGTGCCTTCGCTTATTACAACGTGAACATTCACGATTGGCACGTTGAAAGCGGCGACTTTGAAATTCTTGTCGGTTCTTCAAGCCGTGACATCAAGCTTCAGGGAAAAGTCAACGTTCAGTCAACCGCAAAGGATGTTACCGTTCCAGATTACAGAGAAATTGCTCCCGAATATTACACCGGCGAGGTTCAAAAGGTTTCCGACGAGGCTTTCACCGCCGTTCTCGGCCGTGAAATTCCGCCGTGCGAAAGAGGAAGCGAACCGTTCACACTCCTCGATTCGCTTGAACGCACAAAGGGTTCAAAATGGGGCGGAATCATCAACACCGTTATTGACAAGGCACTCAACGCCGTTTTCAAAGAGAGCAACTCAACCGTTGACATGGTCAAGGCGATGGCCCTTCAGATTCCGATCAGAAACTTCATCACCATGAGCAGCGGCGTATTCACCGAAGAAATGGCGAACGGCCTTCTCATGATTCTCAACGACGACGAAAGCACACTCAAAGGTGCAGGAAAAATTCTTGCCGGTCTCGGTTCGGCAATCATGAAACTTCCGGCTCTTCTCAAAATGGTATAATCAAAAAGCAAACAGACCGCCAAAAACCGGCGGTCTGTTTTTATACGGCAAAGCACTTCACTTTGCTGAAGGCAAAAAACGGGCTGTCTCATTCAGAGACAGCCCGTTTTGAATTCATTTCTTTCCGGCAACAGCCTTGAGACTTCTTCTTGTGTGTTTAACCTTGTGGTTCTTGCTCGGCTGAATCGGTGTGCTGATGAGCATATTTGAAAGAATCGTCCAAATGATGATGAAAAGATAAATTCCGAAAATGCTGTAAAAACCGGCCGAAAGCGTTGCACTCGTAACGGTCAAAATTGCCGTTGCAAGAGTGACAAGCGAATTATCCGAGAAGAGCGAAACGAGGTCGGGAAGATTAACTTCGCCGCCGGAGATTTTTGAAAAAGCGTCGTTTGAAACAACAATTGCGGCGATTGAAACCGCAAGGCCGAATCCGCAAAGGAAGAACGCCGCGTTGCGCTTTTTCTTGTCCTTCGCAAGAGCCGAAACAACGGCAATTACAATAAGAACAATAATCATTACCGCAAAGAGAGCCGCAAAAGCGTAAATATCGGGCATTACCGCCTTTGCAACCTCGGTGAACGATTTTGCGTCTTCACCGGTTTTCGGCTCGGTGGTCAGCGCCATTTTGATGAGTTCAAAAAGCGAGTACTCATATGTCGTTGAAAACTTTCCGCTTGTGAGCTGAGAAACGGCAGAGATGAGATTATTGATTGTGTCGTCGCCGTTTCCGATAACAAAAGTGAAAAGTTTGAGGAAAACGCCGAGAACAATTCCGGCAACCGCAAGAATCGGTGTAACAATTCTATATGCTGTTTTCATAATATTTTCTTCCTTTCTTTCATTTCCAAGAAGAGTTGAGCGCAACCGTTCTGTTGAAAACGATGTTGTCTTCGGTTGACGAAGTGTCAACGCAAAAATAGCCCTGTCTCATGAACTGGAATGTGTCGCCCGGCTTAAGGTCCTTGATTCCGCCCTCAAGACGGCAGCCTTTGAGAACAACGAGCGAGTCCGGATTCAGGTTGTTTTTGAAGCTTCCCTTTGATTCGTCCGAGGGGTTCGGAACGTTGAAAAGGCGGTCATAAAGTCTTGCTTCAAACTCGGTGCTGTGGTCGCTGACCCAATGAAGAGTACCTTTGACTTTTCTTCCGTCGGGCGAATTGCCGCCCTTGCTTTCGGGGTCATAGGTGCAATGGACTGCGGTGACTTCGCCGTTTTCGTCGGTGTCATAACCGACGCATTTTACGAAGTATGCGCCTCTGAGTCTGACCTCGTTTCCGGGGAAGAGGCGGAAGTACTTCTTCGGCGGTTCAATCATGAAGTCCTCTTTTTCAACAAAAATTTCTCTTGTGAAAACGGTCTTTCTTGTTCCCATTTCGGGCTTATCCTGATTGACGGGAAGTTCGATTTCTTCTTCCTTGCCTTCCGGATAGTTATCGATAATAACCTTGAGCGGACGAAGAACGGCCATCGCTCTCGGTGCGTTCTGATTGAGGTCGTCTCTTACGCAGGCTTCGAGAAGTCCGAAGTCAACAACCGAATATGCCTTTGAAACGCCGACGCGGTTGATGAAATCACGGATTGCGGCGGGGGTATATCCCCTTCTTCTCATTCCGCAGATTGTTGCCATTCTCGGGTCGTTCCAACCGTCAACGATTCCCTCTTTTACAAGCTGAAGACATTTACGCTTGCTCGTAAGACAATAGTTGAGGTTAAGGCGTGCAAACTCAATCTGTCTTGACGGATTGGGAAGTTCAAGTTCGCGAAGGAACCAATCGTAAAGCGGACGGTGGTTTTCAAATTCAAGCGAGCAAAGTGAATGCGTTACGCCCTCTTTGGTGTCCGAAAGCGGATGGGCAAAGTCATAAAGCGGATAAACGCACCACTTGTCTCCGGTCTGGTGATGGGTAACGTGAGCGATTCGGTAAATTACCGGGTCACGCATGTTCATGTTCGACGAAGCCATGTCGATTTTCGCACGGAGAACCCTTGAGCCGTCCGGAAATTCGCCGGCGGTCATGCGGTTGAAAAGGTCAAGGTTTTCTTCAACGGAGCGGTTTCTGTACGGGCTTTCCGTTCCCGGTTCGGTGAGAGTACCTCTTGACTTGCTGATTTCCTCGGCGGAAAGGTCGCAGACATAAGCCTTGCCCTTTTTAATGAGCTTGATTGCACATTCGTGAATGAAATCAAAGTAGCTTGAAGCATAAAGAACTTCGTCCCACTGATAGCCGAGCCACCGGATATCTTCCTTGATTGCGTCAACGTACTCCGTGTCCTCCTTTGAGGGGTTGGTGTCGTCAAGGCGAAGGTTGCATTTTCCGCCGTACTTTTTGGCAATGCTGAAATTTATCTGAATCGCCTTTGCGTGGCCGATGTGGAGATAGCCGTTCGGTTCGGGCGGAAAACGGGTCTGAACGTGGTCATAAACTCCGTTTTTAAGGTCTTCGTCAATAAAGTCATGAATAAAATTTGACGGTGCGGTATATTCTTCCATAAGTATTTTCCTTTCATTCGCAATCAGGAAAGAGCGGTGATTGCGGCATTGAGTCTTTCAAGAACCCTCTCTTTTCCGAGAACGGTCATAATCGAGAAAAGGTCTGGCGTATTTTTTCTTCCCGTAACGGCGACGCGGACAACGGTTGAAACGTCTCCGACGTGGCCGAGGAACTGATCGGGATTCTTTTTGTATTCCTTAACGTTCGGAGTGAAACCGAGCGGTTCGCAAAGCTCTTTCATGTGAGAGAACCATTCGCTGTTGTCGGCGGCCTGCTCATAGGTTGAAGCATAAGCCTCAAGAACCTTTTTGACGGTTTCCTTTGAAAGGTTTTCCGGAAGTTCGGAAAGGTCGGTTTTGAACTCTTCGTCAAAGAAGTATGAAACATAAGTGCCGATTTCGCTGAACTTTGCAATGTCTTTTCTCGGCTTTGCGGTACCGCGGTCGATTGAGAAAATCTTCTTTGAATATTCCTCATCCTTTGAAAGAAGGGAATAAAGTTTTTCGTCGTAATTCTTTGCCCAGTCAAGAGCGTAGGCAAGTAACTTTTCTGCGCTCATTTTTGAAATGACGTTTTTGCTGACGTCGGTGAGCTTTGTCAAATCAAACAGTGCGCCGGAAACGCTCATCTTTTTGAGGTTGAACGGGAATTCGGAACAGTCTGCGTCCGGATTCGCTCTTCGCCAATCTTCAAAGTTTGAATTTGCAAGAGTGAGAAGATATTCAAGAACGCTCTCCTTCGGGAAGCCCTCTTCGGCGTAGTATGTAACGGCCGCTTCGGGGTCTTTGCGCTTTGAAAGCTTTCGCTTTGAGCCGTTTTCTTCCTTCATAATCGGAGAGATGTGCGCGTACTTCGGAGGTTTGAAACCGCAAACGGAGAAAAGCTGAATATGGGTCGGAACGGAGGAAATCCATTCGTCGCCGCGGGTAACGTGAGTCGTTCTCATGAAGTGGTCGTCAACGGCATGGGCAAAGTGGTAGGTGGGAATTGAGTCGGTTTTGAGAAGCACGATATCCTGAATATTCTCCGGCATTTCGATTTTGCCTTTGATGAGGTCAACAAAAGTGATGCGCTTGTCCTCGCTTCCGGGGGAGCGAAGTCTGAGAGTATAAGGTTTTCCCTCTTCAATGAGCTTTTTCTGCTCTTCAAAGGAAAGGTTGCGGCATTTTGCCCATTTTCCGAAGTAGCCTTTGATGAGTGCGCCCTCTTTTTCCTGTTCTTCGCGAAGAGCAGAAAGTTCTTCCTCCGAGCAGAAGCACGGATAAGCAAGTCCTTTTTCGACGAGCGATTTTGCAACAACGTGATAGATATTCGCACGCTTGCTTTGAGTATAGGGGCCGTAATCGCCTTTTTCCTCATTGAAGCCCATGACGCCCTCATCGGGAGTTACGCCGAAAGCTTTGAGGCCTTTGATAATTTCGGAAACACCGTCTTCAATTTCACGCTTTTTGTCGGTATCTTCGATTCTGAGCATGAAAACACCGCCGGTCATTTGAGCGTTAAGCTTTGAAATCAATGCGGCAAAAAGGCCGCCGATATGAAGAAAGCCGGTCGGACTCGGCGCAAATCTTGTAACTCTTGCGCCTTCTTTAAGTTGTCGCGGCGGAAAAAGTTTTTCAAGGTCGTCAGGTGTTTGAGTAACGTTTGGAAAAAGAAGCTCTGCAAGAGCCTTGTTCTCGTCCAAAGGAAAATCCCCCTTCTAATACTAAAATGATTCAGTATATTATCTCAAATTTCTTTGAAAATAGCAATAGGTTGGGCTTAATTTCCTTTAATTTTTTGAAGAGAGATTATATTAATGAAAAATAACCGTCCGATTTTCAGATTCCGAACGGTTATTTTTTTCCCTTTTCTTTCCTGCGCGGATACGGCTTTTGCTCGTCGGTGAGTTCAAGAATATAATCGACCGAGGTTTCAAAAAAGGACGAAAGCTCAATCAGAACCTCAACCGGAACTCCCCTCTGACCGTTTTCATATTGGGAATATGTGTTTTGTTTGATGTGCAAAAATGACGCAAGTTGCGATTGTGTGATATCCTTATATTCCCGAAGGCTTTTCAGCCGCATACAGCAAGCACCTCTATAACTTAATCTTTGATTAATATTATAGATAATCTCGGTGTGAGATATTGACAAGTATCTCAAATTGTGATAATCTTG
>JAUNFH010000255.1 GCA_030525185.1 Clostridia bacterium | reverse complement strand
GACGGTAAAGACGTATATCTGTCGGAAATTTATGTTACAAACAAAACTTCGATTCCGCTTAAATCCATAGCGGTGACTGTGTATAACGGTGTTGAAAATGAAAGTGAAACAAGTGTTGTCGAAAACGCGGACGGATCGCCGATAGAATATGACGATACATTAAAGTTTGAATTTATAAAGGCAAAGATAACAATCGGGAGCCCTCATGCTGTTGACATTGCAATTACCGATACCGATAATCGGGTCTATTCGGCAACTTCCGAATATGAAACACCTAATAAGCCTTTGAAAATCAAACTTGAAAGTTCAGACGATCTTATCCTTGCTACATGCGGCGAGCTCTATACCGTGTTAGAATCGAACAAGTAAAATTTTAAAACTGTCTGTCCGATCATTTTTGTTCAGACAGTTTTTTCTTGCTTCTATACTTGTTTTATGGCTCTTTATATGGTACAATTCAAAGTTGTATCACAAAACGAAAGAGGGTGCTTCGGTGCGTGTCGGAATAATCGGCGGTGGAGCGGCAGGTCTTATCTGCGCTTGCTCGCTGGCAAGAAACAAGAAAATTGACGTAACGGTATTTGAAAAAAACGAAAGAGTCGGAAAAAAACTCCTTTCAACCGGAAACGGAAGGTGTAACCTTACGAATCTTTCGGCAACTGCAAAGGATTATTACGGCTCCGGCGAATTTGTTGCTCCTGCGTTTGAAAAGTACCCTCCGAAGAGCAATATAGCTTTTTTTGAAAGTCTCGGACTTTTTACGCGCGCCGACGGCGAAGGCAGGGTTTATCCAATGAGCAACCAGGCGTCAAGCGTACTCGATGCACTTCGCTTTGAGTGCGAACGGCTCGGCGTTCGCTTTCTTTGCTCATGTGATATAAAAAATGTAAAAACACGGAACAATAAATATGTTTTAAATAATGAATATACTTTTGAAAAGCTTGTTTTTGCATGCGGCGGTCTTGCGGCGGTTAAAGATTATTCTTCGTTTTCTCTTATTTCCTCACTCGGTCATACGGTGACAAAAACAGCGCCGTCGCTCGTTCGTCTTATTACCGACGACAAAATGACAAAGCAACTTAAAGGTATCCGTGCAATTGTTTCAATGACTCTCTTTTCCGGAAACAGAAAAATTGTTACCGAAAGGGGAGAGCTGCTCTTTTCGGACTTCAGTCTTTCCGGAATAATTTCAATGCAGCTTTCATCATATATCTCTCATTTGAAGCAGCAGGGCAAAAACAATTTTTCCGTTTCGGTTGACTTTGTTCCGGATATTGCCGACACCGAGTTTTCCGCTCTTCTTTTTAAACTTTCAAAAAGAAACGGTGTCAAAGCAGAAAATCTTCTTTCGGGTTTTATGCCGAAAAAAATCGGAATCTGCCTTTTGAAAAAGGTTGGAATTTCTCCGGAAGAGGAAATTAAAAAAGTTCCGAAAAATCAGCTTGCGATTCTTTCGGATTTATGCAAGAACTGTGTTTTTAAAATTACCGATGTCGGTTCTTTTTCTCAAGCGCAGGTCATGGTCGGAGGCGTGAATAAAAACGAAGTTAACGAAAACACGCTTGAATCAAAAAAGAAAAAAAGCGTTTACTGTTGCGGCGAAATGCTTGACGTTGACGGAAAATGCGGAGGGTATAACCTTCAATGGGCTTTTTCAAGCGGGCGGCTTGTTGCCGAAAGTATAATCTCGGAGTGTGAAAAATGATAAGAATTACCGAAATCAAGCAGAATCTCGACGCAGGAAAAGAAGATCTTTATAATGCTTGTTCAAAGGCTTTGAAAATCAAAAACAATCAAATTAAAGACATTTCGATAGTTCGCCGATCGGTTGACAGCAGAAGAAAAAGCGACGTTCACTTT
>JAUNFH010000093.1 GCA_030525185.1 Clostridia bacterium | reverse complement strand
TTGAAAATATGATAATGAATTTTTATCGGAAGATTGACCGAAAAAAGGTTCAGTTTGATTTCCTTGTTCACAAAAGAACCGAAAGCGGTTTTGAAGATGAAGTCCTTTCTCTCGGCGGAAAAATTTTTGATGCGCCCGAAAGAAGTGCTTCAAAAATTTTCAAATATGTAAAGGGACTGAAGGCTTTTTTCTTTGAACACGGTGAATACAAAGTCGTTCATTGCCACATCAACACGCTGAGCGTGTTCCCGCTTTATGCCGCAAAAAAATCCGGTGTGCCCGTGAGGATTTCACACAGCCACACGGCAAAAACCGAAAGCGGATACAAGGCTTTTTTCAAAACTTTTCTGAAGTTTTTTATAAATAAATTTTGCAATTTCCGCTTTGCCTGCGGTGAGGAAGCCGGAAGATATCTTTTCGGAAACAGAATGTTTGAAAACGGAAAAGTAACCGTTCTTAAAAACGGAATTGATTGCGAAAGGTTTTCATTCAGCGAAGAAACCCGAGAAAGAATGAGAAAGAATCTCATGTTTTCCGAAGATGAAACGGTGATTTGCCATGTCGGAAGATTCGATAAATATAAAAATCAAGGATTTATTGTCGAAATTTTAAACGACTTGAAAAAGAACGGTGTGAACGCAAAAGCACTTTTTCTCGGCGAAGGCGAGGATTTTGAAAAAGTGAAAGAACTTTCAAAAAAGCTCGGCCTTGAAAAAGACACGGTTTTTGCCGGAGCTGTTCCGAATGTTTCGGACTTCCTTCAGGCGGCGGACGTTTTTGTTTTTCCGTCTCTTTTTGAAGGCTTGCCGTTGACTCTCATTGAAGCACAGGCAAACGGCCTTTTTGTTTTTGCTTCCGACGCCGTTTCAAAGGAATCCGACGTGAGCGAAACGGTGCGTTTTCTTCCGCTTGAAAAAGGCGCTTCCTTTTGGGCGGACGAAATCAAAAAAGCAATTCCTTTTAAACGAAGCGACAACATTGAAAAAATCCGCAGTGCCGGTTACGACTCGGCGCAAAGCGCAGAATTTCTTCAAAAGTTTTATCTTGAAAAGTGGTGCTTATGAACGAACGACTGACAATTTTCACACCGGCTTTTAATCGGGCGCATACTTTGCCACGTGCGTTTGAAGCGCTTAAAAAGCAGAGCGACAAGCGCTTTGTTTGGCTCATTGTTGACGACGGCTCAACCGACAACACAAAAGAAGTTGTTGAAGCCTTTCAAAAAGAAGACTGCGGGTTTGAAATCAAATATGTTTACAAAAAAAACGGCGGAATGCACACGGTGCATAATCTCGCCTACAGAATAATCGAAACCGAACTTAACACCTGCATTGACTCCGACGATATGATCGGAGAAGAAGCGGTCAAAAAAATCTTTGATTTTTGGGATGAAAACGGCTGTGAAAACTATGCCGGAATTGTCGGACTTGACAGTGATTTTGACGGGAATGTTCTCGGAAAAGGATTTCCGGAAGGACTCAAAAAGACAACGCTTTCCGATTATTACGATAACGGCGGAAGCGGAGACAAAAAACTTGTTTTGAGGACCGATGTTGTAAAAAAATATCCGCCTTATCCCGAATATGAGGGTGAAAAACTTGTTCCGCTCGGAACACTTTATGCGCTCATTGACCGAGATTATGAGCTTCTTGTTCTTGATGAAACGCTCTGTCTTGTCGAGTATCAGCCGGACGGATCCGGAGCTTCGATTCTCAGACAGTATATGCAAAGTCCTAAGGGCTTTCTGTATTCGAGAATTGTGACGATGAGCAATTCAAAAAACAAAAAGAGAATTATTATGGCGGCGATTCACTATGTTTCGTCCTGCATTTTTGCAAAGGAAAAACATTTTTTGAAAAAATCGCCGAAAAAGCTTTTGACGATTCTGATGATACCGTTCGGTGTTCTTCTTAATATATATATCAGGCTGAAAAACAGATAAGACTTTGAAAGGCGGTGGGAACGCATGGTTGTATATTGGATAATTCTTGCCTGGACAACTTTTGTCGGTCTCACCTGGAAAAAATGGTTCATTGTCAGACGAAAAACGCTCTTGAACGGAAAAGTTGAAGAACTTCCGACGCTTTTTTCTCTGATGGTTTCAATGATTCCTTTGATATTTGTGATCGGAATGCGAACGAGAGTTGCAGATACGATCAACTATATTGAGGGGTTTGATGCCCTTGTTCCGACATTTTCAGGAATGATGAAAATTCAGAATAAGGATAAAATGTTTTATCAGGTTGCAACGCTTGTAAAAATGGTTATACCGAATGCAAACGCATGGTTTGTTTTTACCGCTTTTATGCAACTCTTATTTATATGCATACCCGTCAGACGGTATTCCGCAATGCCCGGTGTCAGCTTGTTTTTGTTTGTTGCCTCGGTTGAAATCGCATATATGTTCAACGGAATGCGACAGTTCGTTGCCGTAACAATGATTTTTGCAGGGTATAGGTTATTGGTTGAAAAAAAATATATTCCGTATATTCTACTTATAGTTCTTGCGGCGCAGTTTCACGGAACGGCATATGTTATGATAATCGGTTTGCTTTTTTCTTTTGTCAAGCCATGGAGCAAGCCAATGTATTTTATTATTGCGGGTTTGACCGTTACACTGGTTTTCATCGAACCGGTTCTTTCCGGAATGCAGGTCTTTTTTGCGGATTCGGCTTATCAAAGAGACATGGAAGAACTTATGAATTCCGAAGGAGTTAACGTCATTCGGGCCGCTGTTGCCGTCGTTCCGTGCATAATCGGGTTCGTTTTCCGAAAGAACAAAGCTCTCTTTTCAAAGCGGGAATTTGTTGTTTCCTTTAATATGTCGGTTCTTAATGCGCTTCTTTTCATTGCCGCTTCAATCGTCGGAGGAAACCTGATGGCTCGTTTTGCCGAATATTTCACGATTTATCAGCTTCTGACTTATCCGGCACTTTTCAAATGCTGTTTCAAAGAAGGAAAGGAACGGAACATAATCGTTCTTGCTTTCGGTGCTTTTTATTGCATATGGTTCTGGTATCAGATGGATGTAAACTGGGAGATTAAATATATCAGTGATGTTCTCGGTTGGTATTTTTAAAAGGAGGAAAAAATGAAAAAGCTTCTTTTTGTAATTCATACCCTCGGCGGCGGGGGAGCCGAAAAGGTTCTTGTGAATCTTGTGAACAATCTGAACCGGGAAAAGTATGAAATAACCGTTGCCGCGGTTTTTGACGGCGGAGTCAATAAACAGTTTTTGAAAGATGACATTGAATATCTTTATCTTTATAAAAAGGTTTTCAGAGGAAACCGCCTTCTTTTCAAAACGCTTTCGCCGGAGTCTGTTTATAAAAAACTTGTCGGCGAAAGAAAGTTTGACGTTGTTGTTTCATATCTTGAAGGAATCACCGCGCGCATTGTTTCCGGCTGTACGGATGAGAACACAAAAAAAGTCTGCTGGATTCACCGCGAACTTGACGATTCATTTTATGCCGGCTGTTTCAAAAGCAAGGAAGAAGCCGACCGAATATATGCTTCGTACGACAGAATCGTCTGCGTTGCAAAGGGACTTGTCGAAAATTTCTGCTCGTATAACGGCCTTTACAAAAAAACGCTTTGCCTTTATAATGTCAACGAAACGGAATCGATTATCCGAAAGGCAAAAGAAAGAGCCGATGAAGAGTACCTGTCCGATGACGCCGTGAAAATCTGTTTTGTCGGGAAAATCATTGAAGATAAAGGTGTTCTCCGTCTTCAAAAAGCTCATGAAAGATTGTGCGCGGAAAAAATCGGGCATCGTTTTGTTCTCGTCGGAACGGGTCCGCTTCGGGAAAAAATCGAATCCGAACTTTCCTCAAAAGGTCTTGAAAAAGATTTTGTTTTTGCCGGATATCAGAACAATCCGTACAGAATCATGTCACGCTGCGATATTTTTGCGCTGCCTTCATATTTTGAAGGTTTCAGCACAGCAACAACCGAGGCTCTGATTCTCAAAAAGCCGTGCGTTGTCACAAAGTGCTCCGGAATGACGGAACTTCTCGGAGAAAAGAACGAATACGGAATCGTTGCCGAAGACGAAGAGGAGTTTTATTCTTCGCTCAAAAGAATGATTACCGATGCAGACTTCAGGAAAAAATACGAACTCGCCGCAGAAGAACGGGGAAAAGAATTCGGCATGAAAAAAACGCTTGAAGCGCACGAAAAACTTTTTGACGAACTTACGGAGGAAAAAAGATGACCGAAAAAATCAAAGCCGCTCTTGCAAAAATTTATCATTCGACTTTCGGCTCGTTGTTTTGCTTTTTTCATCATATTTTTAATGACAGAAAACATATTTCGGAAAAAACGGTTCTTTTCGTCGCTCATCCGGATGATGAGGTGCTTTTCTTTCATACCGTTCTTAAAAACGAAAAACCATTCGTTGCACTCATGACTTCGGGAACTTCGATTCGCAGAATGAAGGAATTCAAAAAATCGATGGAATATTACGGCCTTGACTATACATATTTTCCGCTTGCGACGCGGGACAAAAGAGAGAACCTTCTTTCAAAAAGCATCAGGCTCGTTTTGTCGCGCGGAATTTTTGAAAAAGCATATACTCACGGAGAAACCGGAGAATACGGCCACGAAATGCACATTCGGGTGAACAGGGCGATTTTTGAGGCTTTTGACGGGGAAATATACACAACGGTTTCGGAAAGCGAAAACGTTTCTTCGCCGGAGTTATCCGCCGAAACTATCCGCGAAAAGGAAGAGGTTTTCAAAAAGATTTATCCGAGCCAGCTTTTTGTTCTTGATATGTGGCAAAATTGGGTGAGACACGAAAAACACATAAAACACGAGGTGAGAAAATGAATATCGCTCTGCTTGCAAGCTATGCGGCTCCGTACCCCGGAAATTTCATTCCTTCGATTCTTCTCCTTGAAAAGAAGGTTACGCAAAACGGCGGAAAAATCGTTTTTATTTTTCCCGAGGAAGTGAAAGAACGGGAATGGATCAAGCGTTTTGAAGGAAAAAAGGTTTTCTTCCTTCCGTATGCTCCGTACAGCTTTAAAACGATAAAAACGCTCAGAAAAATTTTCAAAGCCGAAAAAATCGACACGATATATTCTCACTTCTGCGGTTGGGATATTTCAACAAGAATCGCCGCGCCGTTCACAAGGAACATCTGGCATTGTCGGATGAATGTCCGCAACGACACATTTTCAAGAAAAATCAAGTATTTCATAAAATACAGAATAATCGGACTTTTCAAAACGTATTCAATCGGGGTTTCCCCGGCGGTCGGAGCAAAGCTTTCAAAGGTTGCCGGAAAGAAAAAATCCTGCACAATTTCCAACGGCGTTGATTTTTCGCGCCTTCATGTCAGAACCGATTATCCGGCCGAAAAAAAGAAGGTTCTCATCCTCGGTTGGGAACCGAAGGTCAAAGGTTTCGATACTGCCTGCGATGCGTTTGAAAAAGGCGAAAACGGCCTTGAACTCACCGTTTCATGTCAGGACGCAACGAAGGAATTCATCAAAAAACGATTCGGAGAAAGAATTCCGCAGTGGCTTTCAACCGTCGAACCCACTTCTGACGTTGCTTCGCTTTATGACAATACGGATATTTTTATGTCCGCAAGCATTACAGAAGGCTTTGCGATTGCTCTTGCCGAAGCGCTTTATTCCGGACTTCCCTGCGTGATTTCGGACATTGAGGGAACGAACTGGGCGTGGGAAATGAAGAACGTTTTTGTTTTCAAAACCGGTGACCCGGAAAGCCTTAACGAAGCTCTTCAAAAATGTAAAGAAGCAAAAATTACTTTTGAAGACGCCGAATATAACAGAAAAATCCTCCTTGAAAAATATTCGCTCGATTCATGGAGCGAAAAAGTAATGAATGTTTTGAAAAAGGAAAAAGTTTAATTTTGTTTGGAATGATTTTATGATCGAAAAAAAAATACCGCTTGAAGAAGCGCATATATACTTGCTCGGTCTTCTTGTTGAATTCAAAAGGCAGTGCGAACTTGCCGGTGTAAAGTATTATGCAACGAGAGGAACTTTGATAGGTACCGTCCGACACAAAGGCTTTATTCCCTGGGATGACGATGTTGACATGATAATCCGTCGCGAGGACTATAAAAAGCTTCTTGACTCGCTTGAAAAGAATTTGCCTGACGGCTATTGCGTTATATCACCGGAAAATAATAAGTATTACTGCCAGGAATTTCCGAAATTTTGCTATAAAAACAAAAACGGTCAGGCGAGCGAACTGTGTATTGACATTTTTGTTTACGATAAAACCGACATAAAAAGAAGAGTTTTCCGTGCATACCAGAATGCGACAAAAATTATACTCTATCATACAAAACGTTTTAAAGTGACAAAAGAGCTTACCGGAAAAAGCGAAAAAGCAAACCATTTTTTTGCTCAATGCGTTTTCAGATTTCTTTCATCCGTTATGAGCTTTGAATCAATCAACAAAAAGCTTTTTAAAACGATGACTGCGGATGACGAAAAGAAATGCGATTATGTTACAAATTGGGGTTCATGTTATAATTATAAAAAATCAACCTTTAAAGCGGAAGATGTCTGCGGTGACAGCGTTTTAATGCCGTTTGAGGGAATTATGATAAATGTTCCCGTCGGATGGAAATCGTATCTTGAAACAACATACGGAAAAGATGTTATGCAGATTCCTTCGGAAGAAAAAAGATATAATAATTCAAACAGCATGAACGGTCTTGAAGATGTTGACCTTGAAAAGATAAAAACAGAAATTGAAAAAGCAAGAAAAAATTGAAAGGACGGAAAAATATGAGCGAATCAAGAAAGAAAAACAGTGCGAGAAATCTTGCGTTTTCTCTTTGCTCATATGTTCTTTATACTGTCATAAGTTTTGCTTTGAGGGCGGTCTTCATCAAAACGCTCGGAGAAGTATATCTCGGAATCAGCGGTTTGTTTTCCAATGTGTTGACTCTTCTTTCGTTTGCGGAACTCGGTGTTGAGCAGGCGGTTGCTTTTCATCTTTATAAGCCGCTTGCGGAGAACAACAAAGAAAAAGTTGCTTCTTTGATGCTTCTTTACAAAACCGCATACCGTATTATCGGAACTTTCGTAATTGTTGCGGGCCTTGCCGTGATTCCGTTTTTTGGTTTCATAATTAAAGAAAAGCCTGATATTTCGGAAAATCTTATTGTCATTTATCTCTTTTATTTGCTCAATACCGGCTTGTCATACTTCTTTTCGTATAAGCAGACGCTCATCAGCGCGGCGCAGAAAAGCTACATTATTTCCGGCTACGGCATTGTATTTAAATTTTTGCGTGTTATTTTTCAGGCGGCGGTATTGCTTGCTTTCAAAAGTTTTTACGGCTATCTTGCGGTTCAGCTTGTCATGATGATTACTCAAAATATTATGCTTGCCGTTAAGGCGAACAGGATGTTTCCGGAAATCAACGGAAAAAACATTAAAAAGCTTGATTCCGAAGAAAGGAAAGAAATTTTTTCCGGAATCCGTGATCTTCTCGTTTATAAAATCGGCAGTATGCTGATGAACGGAACGGATAATATCATAATTACAAGAATCATCAGTCTTTCGGCTGTCGGATTTGCTGATAATTACAGGATGATAATTACGGCGATTTCGGCCGTCGTTGACCAAATTCCGAAAGCCGTAACGGCAAGTGTCGGAAATTTAAATGCAACATCCGACAAGGAAAGAAAGTATTCGGTTTATAAGCTGATGGTCTTTGTTTGCGGTTGGATATACGGCTTTTGCGCTTCCGGCGTTTTTGTTTTCGGATCATCGTTTGTTGAACTTATGTTTGGCGAAAAATGGGTACTTGAGCCGATAACCGTTTTTGCTCTTGCGTCAACATTCTATGTAAGTTCGCTTCATTCGCCGACTTCGACTTACAGAGTAACTTCCGGAGCGTTTGTTCACGGAAAATACGTCGCCTTAATGTCCGCGGTAATGAATGTTGTTCTTTCTGTTATACTCGGAAAATATATCGGTCTCTCCGGCGTCTTTTTTGCAACGACTATTACAAGAATTTCTTCATACGGTGCGGTTGACACATATGTTGTTTACAAATATGTTTTCAAAAGGAATCCGCTTGAATATGTTGGAATGTGTTTGTACTATTTTGCATGTGCCGCTGTTTCAACCATCGGAGGCCGGTTTGCAATAAGATATGTCGGCTTGTCCGGTGTCTCGGGTTTTGTTGTGAAGCTTGTCATATATTCAATTGTTTTTAACGTTGCATATTTGATTTTCACGTTTAAGACAAAACAGTTCAAAGAAGTTTATGATATCATTTTTAACGACTTTTTGAAAAAGATTTTTTCAAAGCTGAAAACGAAAGAAGGCTGACAATATGGTTTGGCGAGATTGCCTTTTTCTTCTTGCTCTTTTCGTGTGTGTTGCGCTTTTTTCTGTTGTATATTACTTTTTGAAATCGAAGAAAAAAGAAAAATTTCTTCGTGTTTTCGGTGCGGCTTGGGCCGTAATTTCGTGCGCGGTATTTTTGTTCCTTGCGGTCTTTTCAAGAAAGCCGCATG
>JAUNFH010000092.1 GCA_030525185.1 Clostridia bacterium | reverse complement strand
AGTCGGAAAGAGGCTTGCCGATGAACTCGGCTTTGCATATTACGACAAGGAAATTATTACCGCGGTTGCAAAAAACAGTGAACTTGACGAAGGATACGTTGAAAGGATACTTGAACAAGACACGCCGAGATCTTTTCCGTTTTCATTCGGACATTCCTTTGCCTTTGTTGACTTTTCCCAGCAAAATTACACCAAAGCTCTTGTTGCTCAGCAAAGTTTCATTCTTCAGCTTGCAAAAAAAGGTGAGGATTTTGTAATCGTCGGAAGAAGCGCGGACGTAATTCTGAGCGAATACTCCCCTTTGAACATTTTTGTTCACGCCGATATGTATTCAAAAATCGATCGATGCATTGACCGTGCTCCGGAGGACGAAGAACTCACCCGCCGCGAATACGAAAGACGAATCAAGCAGATTGACTCCGCAAGAGCCCGCCACAGAATCCTTCTTGCCGACTCGCCTTGGGGTAAAAAAGAAAGCTACCACCTTTGCGTCAACACAACGGGAAAGGAAATCAAAAAGCTTGTTCCCGGAATTGCGGCGTACGCAAACGCTTGGTTTGAGAAATAAACATTTTTATTCTTGAACTAACCGCCGCATTCGGCGCAAAACAAATAACCAAACAACCAAAAAGACTGTATTTCAAATAATGCGTCGGATTACGATGAGAAGTGAAATACAGTCTTTATTTTATTTTTGTCACTTTGAGTGCTTTTTGCCTCTCACATCACTGTCCGTTTTTCTTACTAAATTGTAATGGAAACCTAAAAAAATATATGATAGAATAGTAACTGAGGTGTTATATTATGAACATATTTCTTCTTGAAGACGATGAAGCAATCGGAATCGGATTAAAGTATTCCCTTGAAAACGAAGGCTACACAACAACGCTCGCAAAAAGCGTTTCCGAAGCCTTGAAAATCATTTCCAAGACCGACTTTTCTTTATATATTCTTGATCTGAATCTTCCGGACGGAAGCGGCTACGACGTCTGCAAAAGAATCAAGGAAAGAGGAGATTTCCCAGTAATCTTTCTTACGGCATATGACGACGAAGTCAACGTGGTCATGGGTCTTGATATTGGAGCGGACGACTACATCACAAAACCGTTCAGGGTCCGCGAACTCATTGCGCGAATCAAAAGCGTCATGCGTCGCTGCGGAAAGGACAGAACCGAGCAGATTGTTAAACTCGGAAACGTCACGGTCAATCTCAACGAAGCAAAAGTCTCAAAAGACGGAGAAGACATTATCCTTACGGCAATGGAATACCGTCTTCTTCTCACCTTCCTCAACAACCGCGGAAAAGTCCTTTCACGCAACAAACTTCTTGAAGAGATTTGGGACGTTGACGGTGACTTTGTCAACGATAACACGTTGACCGTATACATCAAAAGACTCAGAGATAAAATTGAAAGGGATCCCGCTTGTCCGCAAATTATAAGAACTGTTCGCGGACTGGGATATGTGATCGAAAATGATTGACAAGAAATTTAAGATTGTTTTATCACTAAGCTTGAGCCTGACTCTGCTTTTCTCGGCGTTTGGCTTTTTTTACGGTGTTGTTCCGGGATTGCTCTGCCTTTTTTGCGGGTTTTCCGTTACGGCAGCATACATCATTTTCACAAAAAATCGTTTTAAAAAAATCGAAGAGCTGAACAATTATCTTGATGCCGTGTGCGCCGGAAAACTCGACCTTGACCTTCCGGACAACAGCGAGGGTGAGCTTTCGATTTTAAAAAACAACCTTTACAAAGTCATCGCTATGCTCCGTTTTCAAAACGATCAGCTTAAAAAGGACAAGCTTTATCTTGCCGATTCAATGACGGACATCTCTCATCAGCTTAAAACACCGCTCACTTCAATGATGGTTATGAGTGACATTCTCAAAGACGAACAATCGGCAGCAAAAAGAAACGATTTCGTTGAAATCATTCAAACCCAACTCGAAAAAATGCGTTGGCTCATTCAAAACCTTTTGAAACTTTCAAAGCTTGACGCTGGGACGGTTGAATTCAAAGAAGAAAAGCTGTCCGCAAAAGATGTTGTTGAACAGAGCCTTAAACCGTTCCTGATCAACCTTGACCTTCGAGAAATCAAACTTTCAAAAAGCGGCAGCGATTTTTCGTTCAACGGAGACAAGGGTTGGATAACCGAAGCAATTTCAAACATCATTAAAAACGATATTGAGCACACGCCTTGCGCCGGAACAATCGACATAAAATTGAGCAACACCGCTCTTTTCGGAATAATTTCAATCTCCGACAACGGTTGCGGAATTGACGAAGAAGATCAAAAGCATATTTTTGAAAGGTTTTATCGCGGCAAAAATTCTTCACCCGACAGCGTGGGAATAGGACTTCCTCTTTCTCAGGCTATTATCCGACAGCACGGCGGAAAGATCAAAGTCAAAAGTAAGATTCAAGAGGGAACGACTTTTGAACTGTATCTTCCGCTTTACATTGAAAAGGCGTAATATTACGGTATTGTCATTTAATTGTCACCGAATAGTAAGTTTGAGTGTGTAATATTAAAGGCAACAAAGAAACCAAACACACTTTTCTTCAATCGAAAGGAGTTAACAAAAATGAAAATTCTTGAAATCAAAGACCTTTGCAAAACTTACGGAAACGGTGACACAAGCGTTAAAGCGCTTGACCATGTTTCCTTCTCCGTTGAAAAGGGAGAATTTGTTGCAATCATCGGCCCGTCGGGTTCGGGAAAATCAACTCTTCTTCATATTCTCGGCGGAGTTGACACGCCGACGTCGGGAAACGTAATTATTGACGGAACAGACATTTCCAAACTCGACGAAACCGCACTTGCGATTTTCAGAAGAAGACAGATCGGTCTTATCTATCAGTTTTATAACCTTATCCCGATTTTGACCGTTGAAGAAAACATGACTCTTCCCCTTTTGCTCGACGGAAAGAAACCGGACAAAAACATGATTGCCGAACTTTCGGAAACGCTCGGTCTTTCAAAACGAATGAGCTTTCTTCCGAATCAACTTTCCGGCGGTCAGCAGCAGCGCGTTTCAATCGGACGTGCACTTATAAACAATCCGGCGCTTATGCTCGCCGACGAACCGACAGGCAATCTTGACAGCAGAAACAGCCACGAAATTATTTCGCTCCTTCGCCGGTTCAACCGTGAACACGGTCAAACCGTTATAATCATCACCCACGACGAAAGCATCGCTCTTTCCGCCGACAGAACAATCGCAATCGTTGACGGAAAAATCGTTAAGGACGGGGTGAACAACAAATGAATATCGTAAACAAACTCACTCTTCGTCACTTAAAAGAAAACAAAGGCAGAACCGTTGTGACAACACTCGGAATCTGCGTTTCCGTCGCAATGATTACCGCCGTTTTTGTTGCCGCGTTTTCGCTTCTCAATCTTCTCGGAAATCTTTCGGCTCTTCAGTCCGGAAATTGGCACGGAGAAACCGACCTTGCAACCGCAAAAACAATTGAACAGCTTCAAGCCGACGAACGTGTTGACAAAGTCGGCGTTATGCTGACAACAAAGAATTACTACCATTTTTCCGATTCCAAAAAGCCGAACGGAGCCTTCACTTCAATGAGAATGGACAAAACTCTTTTTGAAATGAAGCTTCAGACAAAGCTTGAAGGCCGCCTTCCCGAAAGCGGAAACGAAATTATAATCAACAAAAAGACTCTTGAAAAATACTTTCCGAACGATCGGATCGGAAGCACGATTAACATAACATCCGCCGACGTAAAATTCGACGAAAAGACAGAAACGGAAAGTTATGAAAACCTTAAGGATACACGTCTTACCATAGTCGGAGTTCTTGACGAAAACCTTCCGACCGATTACGCAAACTTCATTCAATTTGTTTCCGAATCGGACATTGCAAAAGAACTTAAAGAGCAAAAACACATTTCGGCGTATTTCACACTTAAAAAGCTTAATTACAAAAGCGGACAGGTACTCGATGATATTGCGAAAGAATATGATCTGGGCAATGTGAACGATCACACCTTTGTCAAGAACGATGATCTTCTTATATCATATTTTTCAATGGCAAAAGACGGTTTTCTTCTCACAACAATCATTCCGCTTTGCCTTGTCTGCCTTGTAATCATTATGATTGCGTCTGTTATGCTCATCTATAACGCATTCGGAATGTCGCTTTCGGAGCGCATCAGATATCTCGGTATGCTTTCAAGCGTCGGCGCAACAAAAAAGCAAAAGCGTTCTTCGGTTTATTACGAAGGTCTTATCCTCGGCGCAATCGGCATACCCGTCGGAACAATCGCAGGTATTATAGGTATTTCGATAACGCTTTATCTTGTCGGCGATAAGATAATCTCCTCCGGCGTTCTTACCGACGCGGCAAGAACCGCGGGGCTTAAATTCACACCGGTCGTTCCCCCGCTCGCAATTATTCTTATTGTTTTCTTCAGCGCACTGACAATTTTTATTTCGCTTTATATTCCGGCAAGGAAAGCTTCAAAAATTACGCCGATTGACGCAATCAGACAAAGAGACGAATTTAAACTCAAGGCGAAGAAAATCCGCTCTTCAAAACTTATTCGTGCTATTTTCGGCTATGAGGGCGAAATTGCAAACAAGAGTCTCAAGCGTAACCGCAGAAAGACGCGCACAATCATTTCTTCAATCGCTCTTTCGGTTGTGCTCTTCCTTTGCGTAAACTACTTTTGTTCCATGCTTGTTCAATCGAATAATTATACGCATATGATACCATATCAGATCAGCATCAGCACAACAAACGATCAAGATGCCGCAAAACTTAAAGAAACACTTTCAACACTTGACGGTGTTGAAAAATACTACAGCGTCAATAATCTTTTTCAAGACTACTCATCCGAAACATCTGACAGTTCACCGAACAACCCCCTACTTAATCCCGACAATTATAAATCCGCTTACAAATCACTCGCCGATCACACAGTAAACGTTTATTTCAATGCCGTTTCTGACGATGACTTCAACAAGCTTTGCGAAGAAAACGGAATTGATCCGAACGAATACTACAACCAAGAAAACATCAAATTTATTCTTATGGACGACATTAAAAGAGCCGCCGGCTCCGGTAATATTTTTGAAAAATCAATTATCGGCAGTGTGATTGACAATATTTATCAAGTAGGTAATGATGACGAAAACGAGACACAAACAAATGGATCAAGCTACAAAGAGTTTCATCTCAAATTCTCCGTCGGCGACCTTATAAAGTATGATTCAAAAAACTATGTCTGCGGTCTTAATCCGAAAGGCGCAATCTCGCTCTTTGCTCCCGAAAGTGAATTTTTTAAGCACGAAAAAGCATTTGAAAAGGAATCAAACGTTCTTATCGGATTGAGCAATTATCAAATCGGCATTGAAACAAAGGACCACAAAGAAGTTTATAATCAGCTTGACGGCCTCGACGGAAAAGAACTTAATTATATCTCACTTCAAGACCTTGCCGAACAGTATCAGATGCTCAACAGCCTTGTTTTTGCGCTCCAGGTCTTTGTTTACGGCTTTATCACGCTCATCACAATGATTGCAATTGCGAACATTATTAACACGGTTTCAACCGGAATCATGATGAGACGAAAAGAGTTTGCAATGCTCAAATCCGTCGGAACAACGCCGAAGGGCTTCAATAAAATGATTTGCCTTGAGAGCTTTTTCTACGGCGCAAAGGCTTTGCTCATCGCATTCCCGATAAGTGTTGTTGTCAGCTACGTCATGAATCGAATCGTCGGACAGAATTCTATGCCGTTTTCTCTGAACTGGCAAATGTACCTCGCTTCGGCAGCAGCGGTTTTCGTAATCGTAGGCATTTCAATGTTTTATTCGGTTCATAAACTCAAAGACGATTCAATCGTTGAAACGCTTAAGACCGAAATCAACTGACATCTCCCCGATAAATATATAACGCACAAAATGAAAGGACAGGCAAAACGCCTGTCCTTTCATTTTTGAAAAAGTAATAATAAACAAGTCCTGATATTAACCAATCATGCAATAAAGCATGCGTCGCCGAACGAAAAGAATCTGTACTTATCCTGAACTGCCACGTTATAAAAATTCATCGTGTTTTCATATCCGCAAAAAGCGCTGACGAGCATTATGAGCGTGCTTTCGGGAAGATGAAAGTTTGTAATCAATCCGTCAATGCACTTAAATTCATAACCCGGATAAATGAAAATATTCGTCCATCCTTCGCTTTCTTCGATCTTCCCTTTGAAAGTTGCAACCGACTCAAGTGTTCGGCAACTTGTTGTTCCGACAGAGATTACCCTTCCGCCGTTTTTCTTTGTATCGTTGATAAGATCGGCCGTTTCTTTCGGTAACCAATAATGCTCGCTGTGCATAGTATGCTCTGAGATATCGGAAACTTTGACGGGCCTGAAAGTTCCGAGACCTACATGAAGCGTAACATATCCGATTTTTACACCCTTCTCCTTGATTTTTTCAAGAAGTTCTTCGGTGAAATGAAGTCCTGCCGTCGGCGCAGCGGCAGAGCCGAGCTTTTCGCCGTAAACCGTCTGATAACGTGAATTGTCACTGAGCTTTTCGGTGATATACGGCGGAAGAGGCATTTGGCCGATTTCATCAAGAATATTATAAAAGTTTCCTTCATATGAAAATTTTGCGAGTCTGTTTCCGCCTTCAAGAACGTCAATAACTTCACATTTGAGAAGACCGTTTCCGAAAGTAAAGCGTGAACCCGGCTTTGCCCTCTTTCCCGGACCGGTGATTACCTCCCAAACGTCATCGCCGCGGTTGACAAGAAGAAGAAATTCAACGTGAGCGCCGGTTTCCTCTTTAACTCCGTAAAGTCTTGCCGGAAGAACCTTTGTGTTGTTAAGAATCAAACAGTCGCCGGAATTCAGTTCATCAATAATATTGTAAAAATATTCGTGACGGATTTCTCCGCTTTTTCTTCCGATAACCATAAGACGTGAACAGTCACGCTTTTCGGCCGGATGCTGAGCAATCAATTCTTTCGGAAGGTCATAATAAAAGTCAGAAGTTTTCATAAATGCACCTCAATGCGTTACAAATCTTTTAATTAAACGATTGACGAATAGCTTTATTCGTGATATCATATAAAACAACTCGTATATTATAGTGCAATCTGACGGATTTAGCAACAGTTTACGTCAAAATATTTAATAGTTGAGGTGCTTTTTATGAAAAAATACAATGTCGGAATTATCGGCGCAACAGGTATGGTCGGTCAGCGGTTTGTTCTCCTTCTTGCGAACCATCCCTGGTTCAACGTAAAAGTCGTCGCCGCAAGTCCCCGCTCGGCAGGAAAAGCATACAAAGACGCTGTCGGAGAAAAATGGGCCTTTGACAGCGAGATTCCCGAAAACATAGCTTCTCTCACCGTTAAAAATGCAACGGAGGATATTAATGAAATTGCTTCCGAAGTTGATTTCGTTTTCTGCGCGGTTGACATGAAGAAAGACGAAATCCGCGCTCTTGAAGAAGCATATGCAAAAGCCGAATGTCCCGTTATTTCCAACAACAGCGCACACAGAACAACTCCGGACGTTCCGATGGTTATTCCCGAAATAAATGCCGATCACATCAAAGTTATTGACGCTCAAAAGAAACGCCTCGGAACAAAACGCGGATTCATCGCCGTAAAATCAAATTGCTCGCTTCAAAGCTATGTTCCGGCAATATATCCGCTCGACAAAGAATTCGGCGTAAGCGAAGTTCTTGTCTGCACATATCAGGCAATCTCCGGCGCCGGAAAAACTTTCAAAACCTGGCCTGATATGCTTGACAACGTTATTCCGTTCATCGGCGGGGAAGAAGAAAAAAGCGAAACCGAACCGCTCAAAATTTGGGGAAAGGTTGAAGACGGAAAAATCGTCAACGCAACATCGCCGGCTTTCACCGCTCAGTGCATTCGTGTTCCCGTCTCCGACGGTCACATGGGCGCCGTTTTCATGAGATTCAAAGACGGTAAAAAACCGACAAAAGAAGAAATTATCGATTGCTGGAAGAACTATGCCGGAAGAGCGCAAGAGCTTTCACTTCCGAGCGCACCGAAGCAGTTCCTTCATTATTTCACCGAAGACAACCTTCCTCAGACAAAACTTCAAAGAAATCTTGAAAACGGAATGGCAATTTCAATCGGAAGACTCCGCGAAGACAGCCAGTACGATTACAAATTTGTTTGCCTTTCTCATAACACCCTTCGCGGTGCCGCAGGAGGCGGAGTCTTGCTCGCCGAACTGCTTTGCGCCGAAGGTTATATCAACTGATTGGAGGTAATTTATGGCTCCTCTCTTTATCGGAAGCGGCGTTGCTTTGGTAACTCCGTTTGATAAGGACGGAAAAATAAATTTCAGACTTTTTAAAAAACTCATAGAAAACCAAATAGCAAACGAAACAGACGCTGTTGTTGTTTGCGGAACCACAGGAGAAGGCTCAACGCTCACCGTTGAGGAAAGACTCAAATTGTTTTCCGTCGCAAGCGAAACAATCAAGAAGAGAGTTCCTTTAATCTGCGGAACCG
>JAUNFH010000254.1 GCA_030525185.1 Clostridia bacterium | reverse complement strand
AATATGAGCAGCATCAAAACTGCAAACCGTTCCTCTGTGCTGTATCTGCTCAATAGCGGCGAACAGCTCAGCCGTAAGGATATTGCCGAAAAGCTTGGTCTGACCCCTGCGGCCGTGAGCAAAATCTGCGCTGAGTTGATAGCCGAAGGCGCAATAGCCGAATGCGGAATTTCTGACGAAGGCGGCGGTGCAGGAAGAAAAAAAATCATTCTTTCCCTCAATTCAGGCAATTTGTTCGTCCTTGCGCTGAACATTGACAAAAAGGGTTTTTATGCCGCGCTGTGTACAATTGACGGCAAGGAGCAAATCGGTGAACGGTTCCTTTTTGGAAGTAGCTGTTCTCCGGAAGAATGCCTTCGCTTTGCAGGAAAAAAATGCCGCGACTTGATTGAAAAAAGCAAAGTCTCAAGAGAAAAAATCATGGGTACCGGTGTAGGAATTGTCGGTGGTGCAGACAGTGAAAATGGTGTAACCGCCGGAAACTACGGAATCTGGAAGCCGGGTGTTCCCGTTCGCCGAATTCTTGAAGAAGAGCTGTCAATGCCCGTTGCGATTGAAAACAATGTCAAGGCTTTTGCGCTTGCTTCGCTTATTTTTGACCGCAGAGATACCGATGAGAGTATTCTCTTTGTAAAATGGGGACCCGGTGTTGGTTCTGCAATTGTTGTCGGTTCGGCCGTGCTCGGAAAAGCGGACAGCGATTCCTCAGAGATAGGGCATTATATTGCCGCTCCCAACGGTGAAGAATGCCGCTGCAAAAGGAGAGGCTGTCTTGAAACCGTTATTTCTTCTGACGCGATAGTTGAACGCATAAAGAAAAGCCTTGACAAAGAAAAAGCGTCTGCTCTTTTTGAGCAAACAAACATAAAGGCAGAGAAACTTGAGATATCAGAAATTCTTGCTGTCTTTTCAAAGAATGTTGAAATCCGTGGCGAAATCGAAAACTGTGCAAAGCTGCTTTCAAAGGCAGTGACCAATGCTGCGGCAATTATCGCTCCCGATGTGATCATAGCCTTCGGTTATATGTTCACGGATGAGGTTTTTAAGGTGTTTGAATCGGAATGCAGATCGCTTTATCCCGGCTTCAAAAAAGGCTGTTTTCGTCTTTCTCCGCTTGATAAAAAGCACAATTATATCGGTCCTGCGGCCGTGGCCGCAAAAAGCTTTTTCTTTGAAAGACGTTGAAAGCCGAATGGTTTACAGAAGCTGAGTGAGGTCCGAATATTCCGAAAGGGTCTCTCTGAGCTTTGAGCAGATTCGGTAGCTGCGCTGTCTGACGGCACCGTCTGTCAGATTTAGCTTTTTTGCAACCTCGGAGACTTTGATCTCGTTGATATACAAATCTTCAATAAGCTTATATTCGTCCTCGCTCAAAAGAGAGCGAACAACCTCGCAGAACTCGTCAATGGTCACGCTTTTGAAAGCGGGGTCGGGAATAGAACAGGTGAACTTCAGTTCAATCTCATCAACGGGAACCGCGGATACATTTTCGCGGTCGCTGTATTTCTTGCCAAGCTGTTGATTGATGATGTTGTTGAGTGTACCGTATAACCACGTTTTCGTGTTATTCGGAGCACCGTCCTGAGAAACCTTTGCACACAAGGCGGTGAAGGTTTCAGAAACAACGTCGTCAATCTCATCGCTGAGACCGAGGAGACGGGAAGAAGCAACTCTTCTGACCAAAGGTTCAAATTCTTCCCAACTTTTTGAACAAAATTCTTCCAGTTTGTTTTGCATTAAAATCGTCCCTTACTTTAACTCATAATTGACTTATTGCAACTATTTTAGCACGTTTTAAAAAAATGTGTGTGCAAATTGGAAAAAATAACCAATTTCCGTTAAAAAAGTTCACTGAATTTGACATATGTATCACAAT
>JAUNFH010000253.1 GCA_030525185.1 Clostridia bacterium | reverse complement strand
AAGATAAAAGCACGGCACAGCGAAAAGGGCTGGGTCTGCTGTGAGTGCACAAGGTAAAACGAGCATAAATTGATAATAGATAAATAATTAAGAACAGCGCTTCGATTTCGGCCTAACGGAGGCAGAACTATGATTAAAAACGGGAACTGTCCCTGCAAAAAGAAAAACTGCATCCGCCGCGGAAAATGCGACGAATGCAGAAAATATCATGCTGAGACCCAAAGGCCTGTTTACTGCGAAAAAGAGAAAAAGCCGAATAAGTCTTCGGGTAAAACTCAGTAAAAAACGATAGCTTCGCTTTCTGCTTTGCACGGGAAACAAAAAAGCACAGCAGTCTTAAAAACTGCCGCGCTTTTGGTGCGGGTAACAGGGGTCGAACCTGCACGCCGAAGGCACAAGATCCTAAATCTTGCGTGTCTGCCAATTCCACCATACCCGCATACGCCCTAAATTATACATTCAAAGCAAAAAATTGTCAACATTTTTTCGTTTCTCCCGCCATAGTATGTACGGGTGAGGGTTATGAAAAAGTTATTATATCGAACAGTCAGCGCAAAGGCTCTTGTTTTTTCGTTTTTTGCTTTGATTGCGGTCTGCGCCCTTGTTTTCGGGGGCGGAGCAATTGCGCAGAAAACCTCTGCCGAAGCGCAGAAAAGCGAACCGCCCGTGATCATCATTGACGCAGGTCACGGCGGAGAGGACGGCGGCGCTTCGTCCTCTTCGGGAATAATTGAAAAAGATATCAACCTTTCAATTTCGATGAAGGTCAAAAGCCTGCTTGACACAATGGGCTTTAACACCGTCAGTGTCCGCAGTGACGACCGCCTGATTTATGATTCGTCCTGCAAAACAATGCGCGAAAAAAAGGTCTGTGATATCCATAAAAGGCTCGACATTATGAATTCCTATCCCGGCTGTATCTTTCTGAGTATACACCAGAATCATTTCAGCCAAAGCAAGTACACCGGAGCGCAGGTCTTTTATTCAAAAAACACTCCGGAAAGTGCGCTTCTTGCCGAGTGTATTCAAACTTCTTTTGCGCAGAATCTTCAAAAAGAAAACACGCGGAAAATCAAGCCCTCCGGAACGGAGATATATCTGCTTTATCACGCAAAGGAAACCGCTGTCATGGTTGAATGCGGCTTCCTTTCAAACGGCGGAGAAGCGGAGCTTTTGAACGATAACGATTATCAGACCAAAACGGCGATCACAATTGTTTCGGGTCTGATGCAATACCTGAGCAACAGCCGTGCCGGGGTATAAGCCCGGCGGACACCGAAAAGGGAAGTGAAAAAATGGCTCAAAAATCAAAAACAGTTTTTGTTTGTTCCGCCTGCGGCTATGAAACGCCGAAATGGCTCGGAAAATGCCCCGAATGCGGCGAATGGGCAACTCTTCAGGAAGAAACAAGAGTTCAGCAAAGTGCGGCCTCCAAGTCGTCAAAGCCGAGCGCGGCGAGTGTACGTTCATATAAGCTCGGAGAAATCAAGCCCGACGGCGAGCTTCGCTATAAAACCGGCATGGGCGAGCTTGATCGTGTACTCGGCGGCGGAATCGTCAAAGGCTCGCTGGTTCTTCTGAGCGGCGACCCCGGAATCGGAAAATCAACGATTCTGCTTCAGATTTGCGAAAAGCTCGGAGAAAAGCTTGAAATTATGTATGTCTCCGGTGAGGAATCATACAGCCAGATCAAGCTTCGCGCCGACAGGCTCGGCGTGGATTCGGAAAACCTGCGTATTCTCTGCGAGACCGATGTGCAGGCAATCGGCGAACACATTGAAAGCGTCAGGCCGGGTCTTGTTATCGTTGACTCGATTCAAACGATGAACCATACGGAGGTCTCCTCTTCTCCCGGCAGTGTTACGCAGGTTAGGGAATGCGCGAACCTTTTG
>JAUNFH010000091.1:898-8741 GCA_030525185.1 Clostridia bacterium | reverse complement strand
GCGGTTTACAAACCTTAAATGTCTGTGATATAATAACATAGTATTTTAGTATTTTTATAATGGGCAAAATCAACAGCCTGTTGTGTTTTTCAACAATTAAAATCATTTTCGGGAAAAATTTGTTCGGTTGTTTTATTGGATTTTGCCAAAAACGGTTCTTTTTTGATTCTTAGGTGTTAACAACAATTTTATATTACTTTTCGATCATTTCTTAGCGATTGGACGATGAGGTCATGAATATTGCGGAAAAAGATTTCTTATCGGTGATTTCTGCTTATTTTAACGGAAATACCGATTTTTTTATGTCCGAAAAGACTTTTTCGGAAGTTATGTTTCTTTCAAAAAAGCATAATGTTTTGCCGATAGTTTGCGAAACGCTTTCCAAAAAATACGGAAAAGAAGATTTTTTTCAAAACGAAAAATTTCTGTCAATCGCCCGGTATTCCGCGCAGACGCGAAAGACGGAAAAGTTTTTGAAAGTTTATCGTTCTTTGCGCGAAAGCGGCATTATGGCAATCTGCGTGAAGGGAATAACCCTTCGTTCGCTTTACAAAAACGGCGAACTTCGCCCTTCTTCGGACGAGGATCTTTTGATAAAACCGGAGGACTTTCCGACTTTTGAAAAGGTTATGGAAGAAAACGGACTTAAACTTTTGAATGAAGCTTCTAACGAAGAAACATATTTTGACAAGACGAGCATGCTTATTATTGAAGCACACGAAAAATTGTTCTTTGAAAGCGGCGAACTCGGAAAAAACCTTGACGCTTTTTTTGAGTCTCCGTTTTGCGGCTCGCATGAATTGATTATAAACAATATGCCCATTTTAACGCTCGGCGTTCAAAGCGGACTGCTTTATCTCGTTTGCCATGCATTCAAGCATTTTATCCGCTGCGGCGTCGGAATCAGGCAGGTTTGCGACATTGCGGTATACATTAGAACATATAAAAACGAAATTGATTTTGAACGACTGAAAGACGACCTTTCAAAAATCAATGCCGAAAAATTCTTTGAAGGGCTTGTCAATATTGCCGTGAAGTATCTCGGTTTTGAAGATATTGCTTTTCTTCAGTCCGATCGGGCGAAAGACGACGAAGCGCTTCTTGACGACATCCTTCGCGCCGGAATTTACGGAAGGGGCGAAGAATCAAGAATTCACAGTGCGGGTATTACGCTTTCTGCCGTGACTGATAAAAAAGAACACGGCAAAATTAAAAAAGTGCTTTTTCCGGAAAGAAAAGTTCTTTCGGCGGATTACCCGTCTCTGAAACGTTTTCCGGTTTTGTATCCGTGGTTTTCGTTTTTGAGAATCGAAAAATATATTTTTTCGGTTGCTTTCAAAAAGGAAAACGCCGGAACTCCCCGTGAAAGTATAAGAATCGCAAAAGAACGGACAAAGCTTTTCAAGCTGTATGAAATAACCGGAAAAAAACCGGAAGATCCGAAAGGGAGAGCAAACAAATGAAAAAAATGACCGGTGAAGAGTTTTCAAAAAAGCTCGGAGACGACGGCCTTGTAAAAATCATTCTTTATAAACTTTCATGCGGCGAAAAGGTTGCGCTCACCGTGACCGGAAACAGTATGCTTCCGTTTCTTGCCGACGGAAGGGACAAGGTTGTTCTTCAAAAAATCGAAAAACTTCCGAAAAAAGGCGACATAGTTTTTTACAGAAGAAAGAACGGAGCTTATGTTCTTCACCGTGTTGTCAAAAGAAAGGGAGAGCTGTTTTATTTTTCCGGCGACGCTCAGCTTCGCGTTGAAGGCCCCGTCGGGAAAGGTCAGCTTCTTGCCGTTTGCAAAGAAGTTGAACGGGACGGAAAAACAATCAAAAGCAACAGCATTTCATGGCTTTCATATAAATTGCGCTTTTTTAAAGCAAAGAGAGATTAAAGAAAAAAGTGAAGGGAAAAGAAAAATGAAAGAAACAAAAACCAATCTGAAAAGGAAATCCGATTTCGGTCGTGTGCTGTCGACCGTTGTCATGGTGATTCTTGACGCCGTAATCGTGAATGCGGCCGGATTTCTTGCTTTGCTGGTTCGTTTTGAATTTGATTACGCAGAGCTTGCCGAAACGCAATTTCTCAAGGCATTCCTTAACGCAGCTCCGGCGAGTACCGTTGCGACGATTGCGTTTTTCATGATTTTCAGGCTGTATTCCGTTGTTTGGGAATACGCCGGTTTGAACGACATGATAAGGCTTTTCATTGCGTGCATTCTTTCAACCGGATTTGACTGGCTGTATATAAGAATTTCGCCTTATACCGTTCCACGGTCATATTCAATTTTGCGCTATCTCATTTTGGTGACGATTTTTGTCTGCGTGAGGTTTTCCGGAAGGCTTTCGAGGGGAATGTTTTTGTTCTCAAAAAAAGGCGCAAAAAAGCGAACGATGCTCATCGGCGCCGGCCAAAGCGGAGACATTGTTCTTCGTGAAATGCAGAGCAGTACCCACGCAAAGAACAACATTGTTTGCATAATTGACGACGACAGAATGAAAGTCGGAAAACGGATCCGAAACGTGAGAATAATCGGAACGAGAGAAGACATTGTTTCTGCGGTGAAAAAATACCGAATCGAAGAGATTATTTTTGCAATTCCTTCGGCGACCGCCGAACAGAGAAGATCGCTCGTCAAGATTTGTCAGCAGACCGATTGCAAGCTTCTCACCCTCCCGGCGATTTATCAGCTTGCAAACGGAGAAGTCAGCGTTCAGAAAATCAGAAGCGTTGACGTTCTTGACCTTCTCGGACGCGACGCAATCAAAATCAATCTTGACGAAATCAGCGGATACCTCGGCGGAAAAACGGTCATCGTTACCGGCGGAGGCGGCTCGATCGGAAGCGAGCTTTGCCGTCAGATTGCAAAACACAACATAAAAAAGCTTGTGATTTTTGACATATACGAAAACAATGCATATTCGATTCAGCAGGAGCTTTTGAAAAATTATCCCGAACTTTCTCTTGAGGTTCTCATCGGTTCGGTCAGAGATCAAAAACGGGTTTTTGAAATTTTTGAAAAGTACAGACCCGACATCGTTTTTCACGCCGCGGCGCACAAACACGTTCCGCTTATGGAGGATTCTCCGGCCGAGGCAATTAAAAACAACGTTTTCGGAACGTATAACGTTGCTCTTGCCGCCGACCGTTTCGGCGCAAAAAAGATGGTTCTCATCTCAACCGACAAAGCGGTCAATCCGACCAATGTCATGGGAGCTTCAAAGCGCATTTGCGAAATGATAATCGAGATGATGAGCAAAAAGTCAAAAACCGTTTTTGCGGCCGTACGTTTCGGAAATGTTCTCGGAAGCAACGGAAGCGTAATTCCGCTTTTCAAAAAGCAGATTGCAAACGGAGGTCCCGTAACGGTTACCCATAAAGACATTATCCGTTATTTTATGACGATTCCGGAGGCCGTTTCCCTTGTTCTTCAGGCGGGTTCATATGCAAAGGACGGTGAAATTTTTGTTCTTGACATGGGCGAACCCGTGAGAATCGACGATCTTGCGCGGAACATGATTCGCCTTTCGGGCTTTGAACCGGATGTTGACATCAAGATTAAATATACCGGTCTTCGTCCCGGAGAAAAGCTTTATGAAGAGCTTTTGCTTGACACCGAGGGAATTGAAAAAACCGAAAACGACCTCATCTTCATCGGCCACCCGGTCGGCATTGACGAAAGCAAACTTCTTTCTCACCTTTCCGTTCTTGAATCCGCTCAGGACATGACGGGAGAAGAGCTGAGAAAGGAAGTTTCGTCGGTCGTCAAAGAATATTCGTACGAGAGGAACTAAAATGAAATATCAGGCATTTAAACGTTTTCTTGATTTTATATTGTCGCTTCTTGCATTCTGTGTGCTGAGCCCGCTTCTTGCGGCCGTTGCGGTCGCAGTAAAGCTTGATTCAAAAGGCCCGGTTTTCTTTAGGCAAAAAAGAGTCGGAAAGGACAAAACGCATTTTGAAATGCTCAAATTCAGAACAATGAGAATCGACACGCCGAAGGATATGCCGACTCATCTTCTTGAAAACCCGGACGCATTTATAACGAAGGTCGGAGCTTTTTTGAGAAAAACGAGTCTTGACGAACTCCCTCAGCTCATCAACATTCTTAAGGGCGAAATGGCAATCGTCGGTCCGCGTCCGGCGCTTTGGAATCAGTTTGACCTCATTGAAGAACGTGAAAAATACGGTGCAAATTCAATCCGTCCGGGACTTACCGGTTGGGCGCAGGTCAACGGAAGGGACGAACTTGAAATTCCCGTCAAGGCAAAATTTGACGGCGAATATGTTCAGAAAATGAGCTTTCTTTTTGATTTGAAATGCATTCTCAAAACCGTTCTCGGCGTTCTCAGAGAGGACGGCGTCGTTGAAGGCGGAACGGGTGCGATGAAAGCGGAAAAAGGGGCGCAGATATGAAAATTCTCTTTTTGGTCAATCATGAGGTTACCCTTTATTATTTCCGCCTTGAACTTTTGAAAGCGCTCATTGATGAGGGCAACGAAGTTCTGATTTCGATGCCGAGGGCGGAGCACGCCGAAACGTTTGAAAAAATGGGCTGCAAGATTCTTGACACACCGATAACTCAGTACGGAATGAATCCGCTCAAAGAGCTGAAACTCATTAAAGAATATAAAAAGGCAATTGAAAATTTTTTGCCGGATATTATTCTCACTTATACAATAAAGCCGGCGCTTTACGGCGGAATTGCCGCAGCGTCAAAAAATGTTCCGTATATTTCAACAATCACGGGACTCGGCGCCGCGTTTGAAAAAGGAAAGCTTTTTTCTTCGCTTATTGCGCTTTGGTACAGGTTTTCAACGAGAAAAATTTCTTGCATCTTCTTTCAGAACGAAGAACACTCGAAAAAGTTTTCTTCGCTTAAAATTGCGCCCGGAAAGCACAGACTTGTTTCCGGTTCGGGCGTGAATCTTGAAAAGCACAAGTTTGAAGAATATCCGCAAGAGGACGGAACAAACCTTCTTTTCATCGGAAGAATGATGAGGGACAAGGGCATTTTTGAACTTTGCGAAGCGGTGAGGAACCTTTCAAAAAAATATAAGCTTTCGCTTGATATCATCGGCTGGTGTGAAAAGGAGTGCGAAGAACTCAAAAACTCCTTTGAAGAGGGCGGAGCGATTCGTTATCTCGGCTGGCAGGAGGACGTTCATTCATTCGTCAAAAAGTGTCATGCCGTAATATTGCCTTCCTATCATGAGGGAATGGCGAACGGTCTTCTTGAGGCCGAGGCCGGCGGAAGACCCGTTCTTGCAAGCGATATTCCAGGTTGCCGAGAAACGTTTGACGACGGAGTTACGGGTTTCGGCTTTGAAGCGAAAAACGAGCAGAGCCTTGAAACGGCGATTGAAAAATTCTGCCTTTTAAGCAATGCCGAAAGGGCCGGAATGGGAAAAGCCGCAAGAAAAAAGGTTGAAAATGAATTTGACCGAAAACACGTTGTCAAAGCATATCTTGATGCGATTCATGAATTCGGAGGACAGAAAAAATGAGCAGCCTTTATGAAAAAATAATTGAAAGAAAAGAAAAAATTTCCCTTGTCGGTCTCGGTTATGTCGGAATGCCGATTGCCGTTGCGTTTGCAAAAAAAGCGGACGTAATCGGTTTTGATTTGAACAAGGAAAAAATCGAAACATACAAAAGCGGAATCGACCCGACAAAAGAAGTCGGAGACGAAGCAATCAAAGAAACAACGGTTGAATTCACTTCTGACGAAAAAAAGCTCAAAGAAGCAAAGTTTCACATCGTTGCCGTTCCCACTCCCGTCAATACCGACCACACGCCCGACCTTCGTCCCGTTGAATCGGCGAGCGAAATTGTCGGACGGAACCTGACAAAGGGGAGCGTTGTCGTTTACGAATCAACTGTATATCCCGGAGTAACGGAGGATATCTGCGTTCCGATTCTTGAAAAGGAGTCCGGCCTTAAATGCGGAACCGATTTCAAAGTCGGTTACAGCCCCGAAAGAATCAATCCGGGCGACAAAGTTCACCGCCTTGAAACGATTGTAAAAATCGTCTCGGGTATGGACGAAGAAACGCTTGAAACCGTTGCGAAAGTTTATTCTCTTGTTGCGCTTGCCGGCGTTCATAAGGCCGAAAGCATCAAGGTTGCCGAAGCGGCAAAGGTTATTGAAAACAGCCAGCGCGACATAAACATCGCTTTCATGAACGAGCTTTCGATAATCTTCCATAAACTCGGAATTGACACAAAGTCGGTTCTTGAAGCGGCGGGAACAAAGTGGAACTTTTTGAAGTTTGCTCCCGGTCTTGTGGGCGGTCATTGCATCGGCGTTGACCCTTACTATCTCACATACAAAGCGGAAGAAATCGGCTATCACAGCCAGGTTATTCTTTCCGGAAGAAGAATCAACGATTCAATGGGCCAGTACGTCACGGAATCACTCATAAAGATTATGGCGAAAAACGACGTTTGCATAAGCGGCGCAAAAATTGCCGTTCTCGGCCTGACTTTCAAAGAGAATTGTCCCGACACGAGGAACACAAGGGTGACAGACATTATTGACGAGCTTCATGAATACGGAATCGAACCGATTGTCTGCGACGACGTTGCGGACAAAAACAGCGCAAAGCGAGAATACGGAATTGAACTTACCCCGCTTGAAAACGTAAAGGAATGCGACGCGGTTATTCTTGCCGTTGCCCATGACGAATTTAAAAAGCTTTCGATGAAAGATTTTGACGCGCTTTATAAAAACGAAAAGAAAATTTTGCTCGACGTGAAGGGTATTCTTGACAAAAAGACCTTTGAAAACGCCGGATATAAATATTGGAGACTTTGAGATGGGATACACTGAACTTCAATTCCCGAAAGACACCGTTTTTCTCGTCACGGGAGGAGCGGGCTTCATCGGTTCAAACCTTTGCGAAGCGATACTTAAAAAAGGCTGCCGTGTCCGCTGTCTTGACAATCTTTCAACCGGAAAACAGGAAAATGTCGATCTTTTTCTTGACAATGAAAACTATACCTTCGTCAAAGGCAACATTACCGACCTTGAAACGTGCATGAAAGCCTGTGAGGGTGTTGATTACGTACTCAACCAAGCCGCATGGGGCAGCGTACCCAGAAGCATCGAAATGCCGCTTTACTATGAGCAGGTGAACATCAAAGGTACGCTCAACATGATGGAAGCCGCAAGGCAAAACGGCGTCAAACGCTTTGTCTATGCTTCAAGCTCTTCCGTTTACGGTGACGAGCCGACCCTTCCGAAAAAGGAGGGAAGGGAAGGAAATCTTCTTTCGCCTTATGCGCTGACGAAGCACGTTTGTGAGCTTTACGGAAAGCAGTATTCGATGCATTACGGCCTTGAAACAATCGGACTTCGGTATTTCAACGTTTTCGGAAGAAGACAGGATCCGAACGGCGCGTATGCCGCGGTTATTCCGAAATTTATAAAACAGCTTCTTTCGGGCGAACGGCCGACAATCAACGGCGACGGAAAGCAGAGCCGCGACTTCACATACATTGAAAACGTCATCGAAGCAAACCTCAAGGCCTGCGTTGCGAAAAAGGAAGCCGTCGGCGAAGCGTTCAACGTCGCTTTCGGCGGTCGGGAATATCTTATTGATATTTATCACGGTCTTACAAAGGCGCTTGGAGTCAACACCGAACCGATTTTCGGCCCGGACAGAGCCGGCGACATCAAACACTCAAACGCAGACATTTCAAAGGCAAAAAAGCTTCTCGGCTATGACCCGTCATACAGCTTTGAGGACGGAATCAAGCTTGCAATCGAATGGTACAGGGAGAATTTGTGATGGCTGATTTTTACAAAAAGATTTTCAAAGACAGAGAAAAAAGACTGAAACTTATC
>JAUNFH010000091.1:0-888 GCA_030525185.1 Clostridia bacterium | reverse complement strand
GGACGAGCCGTACATCAAGTTTGTGTACCGAATCAAAACGGGAAAAAGATTGAATTTGAAAAATCCAAGAGGCTTTACAGAAAAACAAAATTGGTTAAAAATTCATGATATTCACCCCGAATATGCTCAGCTCGTTGATAAATTGAAAGTCAGGGAAATAGTTAAAGAAAAAATTGGAGAAAAATATCTAATCGAACTTTTGGGCTCATGGGATAGGTTTGAAGATATAAACTTTGATTTATTGCCTCAGAAATTTGTTCTGAAATGCAATCATGATTCAGGCAGTGTTAAACTTATTACCGATAAGAATAAAATTGACAAAGCGGAGCTTTCAAAATTTTTTTCCGGAAGACTTTCTTTGAATCCGTATTGTCTTGGAAGAGAATATCCGTATAAAACGGTGAAACCTAAAATTTTGGCTGAAAGATTTATGGAAAATGACTCCGGTGAGCCAATAAGAGATTATAAATTTTTGTGTTTCAACGGTGAGCCGAAGTACGTTTTTGTTTGTTCTGAAAGAGGAAGCGAATCTGGGACAAAGTTTGACTTTTTTGACATGGATTTTAATCATCTTGATATCAGAAGTGCGGATGGTGAAAACAGCAAAAAGTTGATTGAAAAGCCGATTTCTTTTGAAGAAATGAAGCAGTGTATAAGGGTACTTGCAAAGGAAATTAGATTTGTCAGAATGGACTTTTACGAAATTAACGGTAAGTGTTATTTTGGTGAATACACATTTTTTGACTCCGGAGGATATGATGTATATCGTCCTATCGAAGTAGAGTATAAACTAGGAGATATGATTGATATCTCGGATATTAATGATTGATATTGAATTAAATAGCGGAGAAAAAATGGAACAAATAAGAATACTTCATGTCGTGACAT
>JAUNFH010000002.1 GCA_030525185.1 Clostridia bacterium | reverse complement strand
ATGCTTTGAGCATTGCATAAAACGAAAAGCGTTATAAGCATTGAAAATCCGACTGCCGCAAGCGGTCTTTTCATTTTATACCCTCACCTTTTTTGAAAAGAATCAATCCTTCGGAAAAAGCGGAAGCTTTTCAAGGAAAATAATGTCGTCTCTGTCTGCGGCGTCGCCTTCGGCAAGAATTGCGGCCTGACCGACAATTTCTGCGTCAAACTTTTCAACGAGAGCACGAACGGCAAGAAGAGATTCGCCTGTGCTGATTACGTCGTCAACGATGAGAACCTTCTTTCCGCGAAGCTTTTCTCCCTCGTTTCCGTCAAGATAAACGGTCTGCATCTTGTCGGTTGTGATTGAACGAACGTGAACCGAAACGGGGTCCTTCATGTAAAGCTTTGCGCCCTTACGGCAGACAAAATACGGTTTTTTGCTCTGTTTTGCCATTTCGTATGCAAGCGGAATTCCCTTGGCTTCCGGAACAACGATATAATCAAACTCCGGACATTTTTTGAGAAGTTCCGTTGCCGAAGCAACAGTGATTTCAACGTCGCCGAAAATTACAAAAGCGGCGATATCAAGCTTGTCGTTGACTTTGCAAAGCGGAAGTTCCCTTTCAAGACCCGCAATTTTCATTTTATATGTTGACATTTTCTACACTCTTTTCTTTAAAATTTAATATAGTTCTGTTTTTTATCAGCCCGCAGGCCAACCGAACTGTCTTCCGCCCATGAAGTGGAAATGAAGGTGCTTAACCGTCTGGCCGCCGTCTTCGCCGCAGTTGTTGACAATGCGGAAACCGTTTTCAAGACCGAAGTCTTTTGCAAGCTTTGCCGCAACTTCAAAGATGTGTGCAACAATTGAGCTGTTTGAGCTGTTGATTTCCGCCGCGCTCGTAATGTGCTCTTTCGGGATGATGAGAACATGAATCGGAGCCTGAGGAGAAAGGTCGTTGAAGGCGATTACGGAATCGTCTTCATAAACTTTTGTTGTCGGAATTTCGCCGTTTGCGATTTTGCAAAAAATACAATCCATAATATTACCGTTACCTTTCCGGCTACAATAATAAATTTTCACGTCAGTCCCTGCCGTAGCCCTGCAAGGCGTGACGGCGAATCAAGCCATTTTTTCTTCGGCTTTGTTTGCGCCGTTTTTCTTCTTTCTGACAACAATCACAATAACGACAATGAGAACGATAATTGCAAGAGGTACCAGAAGAATGAGCGGACTCGGATAGCTTTTTCCGGAATTTTCGGCGGTGAGAAGCTCCGAATCAAGCTGAAAAGCATTCATCGAGTCTTTCATCTGAGCCTTGTCTTCGTCCGTCATCAGTTCGCATCTGAACTGAACGATGATGTCCTTCGTTGAGAAGAAATAAAAATCGGAATCAAAAACCTCGGTTTTTCCTCCGTCAAGAGAAGTTCTTGTTGTTTCGGCCGTGATTGAAAAGCCCTTAACATACTCAAACTCAACTTCGGAAAACTTTTCTTCCCCATACTTGAGAGAATATCCGTTTGCGTCGGAATCTTTGTAAGCCTCGTTTTGACGTTCCTCAATAAAAGACTTTGAAAACTCCTTCTGCGTTTCTTCGTCCGCGTCGATATAGAAGAGTCTTTTCGGATTCTCTTCCATAAGAATTTTTACCTTTGAACCGGTTTCTTTGTTTTCCCAAATTGCGTATCCGTCGGCGGTTTCCGTTTCGGAAAAGTCCTTCGGAAGGACGAGTTTGTAATGCCTTCCGTTGAACAAGGCGAAGCACGGGACGGCCGAAAGGCAGATTATTGCCACCGCAAGAAGAACTGATAAAAACTTTTTCATATATTTCCTCCGTATTAAAACTTTTTTGAATTATCCGAGCATTCCCTCAACGATTGAAACAGCGGCGTCGAGAGCACCTTTAAGGGCGGAAATGTCTTTTGCTCCGGCCATTGCGCTGTCCGGCTTTCCTCCGCCCGAACCTCCTGCGAGCTTTGCGGTTTCTCTTGCGATATTTCCGGCATGGGCGCCGAGTTTAACCGCTTCTTTTCCGCAGCAGACGCAGATATTGCCCGTTCCTTTCTCCTTTTGAACGGCGGCAATGACTCCGACGTAATTTTCGCCTTTGCTTCTGACGAGGTCGCACATTTTCCGAAGTTCTGGAACGGTTGCGTCGTCAAGAAGAGCGGTAACAACCTTGAGTCCGCCCACGTCCTTTGCGTTTTCAAGAACAGCGTTCGTTTTTGCGTTCGCAATAATGCCGGAAAGCTTTTCGATTTCTTTGTCCTTTTCTTTAAGTTCGGCCATTACGCCGGAAGCTCTTTGAAGAACGTCCTTTGCGTTTGCAACCTTGAGTGCCGAAGCGGTATCGGAAAGAAGCTTCAGGTTTTCGTTATAAAGTCTGAGGCTGTTGAAGCCGGTGACGCCTTCGATTCTGCGGACGCCTGCGGCAACGGACGATTCGGAAACGATTTTGAAAAGGCCGAGGTTTCCGGTGTTTTCGGCGTGAGTTCCGCCGCAAAGTTCGATTGAAAAATCACCGATTTTTACAACACGGACAACATCGCCGTATTTTTCCGAGAAAAGAGCCATTGCGCCGAGCTTTTTCGCTTCATCGATAGGCATTTCGGAAACTTCAACCGGAACGGCGGAAAGAATTTCTTCGTTGACCATTGTTTCAACCTTTTCGATTTCCTCCGGCGTCATTGCGGAGAAATGAACAAAGTCAAAACGGACAAAGTTTTCGTCAACAAGCTGGCCGGCCTGCTCAACGTGGGTTCCGAGCGTTTTTCTCAAAGCAGCCTGAAGAAGGTGAGCCGCAGTGTGGTTGCGCTTCGTTGCTTTCCTCTTTTCTTCGTCAACCGAAAGGGTTGCCTTTTCGCCGACGGCAATGTCCTCGCCTTCAACGATATGGCCGTGATGAAGAATTACTCCGTCGGCCGTTTTGGTCGTTGCGGTGACTTCAAAGACGGCGTTTTCGGTTTTGATGAGACCTCTGTCTCCGACCTGGCCGCCGCTTTCGCCGTAAAACGGACTGCAATCAAAAATGAGAGCTCCTTCGCTGTCCTCATTGACGAATTCGGTCTTTTCGCCGCCGACAACCGCCGCGATTACCTTTCCTTCGCAGGTGAGCTTTTCATAGCCGACGAACTCGGTTTTTGAAACTCCCTTTGTTGCGTTTCCGGTTCCCTTCCAGGCTTCGGCACCGGCGTCTTTTCTTGCGGCGCGGGTTCTGATCCGGTTTTCTTCAACAAGCTTTTTGAAAGCTTCTTCGTCAACGGAAAGACCTTTTTCGGCAAGGATTTCCTTTGTCAGGACAATCGGGAAACCGAAGGTATCCTGAAGTTTGAATGCGTCTGCGCCGGAAAGAACCTTTGAATCGCCCTTTTCAATGAGAGAGTTAAGAAGCGAAAGGCCGGTATCGACGGTTTTTGCAAAGTTTTCTTCCTCCGCCTTGATGACCTTAACGATAAGGTCGTGCTTTTCTTCAAGGTTCGGATATGCGTTTTTGTTTTCTCTGATAACCGTTTCGCAAACCTCGTAAAGGAACGGACGGTTGACTCCGAGGAGCTTTCCGTGACGTGCGGCACGGCGAAGAAGGCGGCGAAGAACATAACCTCTGCCCTCATTTGAAGGCATGACGCCGTCTCCGATCATGAAGGTTGTGCTTCTGATGTGGTCGGTGATAACACGAAGCGAGATGTCGCTCTTTTCGTTGTCGTGATATTTAACTCCGGAAATGTCGATAACGTGCTTCATGATATTGCGGACCGTGTCAACCTCAAAAATGTTGTCAACGCCCTGCATGATGCAAGCGAGTCTTTCAAGTCCCATTCCGGTGTCGATATTGCAGCTTTTAAGTCTTGAATAATTTCCGTTTCCGTCGTTTTCAAACTGAGTGAAAACAAGGTTCCAGAATTCGGTATATCTGTCGCAGTCACAGCCCGGGCCGCATGTCGGAGAGCCGCAGCCGTATTTTTCGCCTCTGTCGAAATAGATTTCGGAGCACGGGCCGCAGGGACCTGCTCCGTGTTCCCAAAAATTGTCTTCCTTTCCGAGTCTGACAATTCTTTCCGGGGCAACGCCGACTTCCTTTGTCCAAATGTCAAAAGCTTCGTCGTCGTCTTCATAGATTGTTACCCAAAGCTTTTCAACGGGCATTTTCATAACCTTTGTGCAAAACTCCCAAGCCCATGCGGTTGCTTCGTGTTTGAAGTAATCTCCGAAAGAAAAGTTTCCGAGCATTTCAAAGTAAGTTCCGTGTCTTGCGGTAATTCCGACGCTTTCAATGTCCGGCGTGCGGATGCACTTTTGGCAGGTTGTCATGCGCTTTCTCGGCGGAGTAAGCTCTCCGGTGAAGTATTTTTTGAGCGGAGCCATTCCGGCATTGATGAGAAGAAGGCTCTTGTCACCCTGGGGAACAAGAGAAAAACTTCCCGCTCTGAGGTGTCCCTTGCTTTCAAAGAAAGAAAGATACTTTTCTCTGATTTCGTTGAGGCCCATCCATTCCATGATATCAGATCCTTTCAGATTGTTTTGATCTTATTGTTAATTTGCAAAATAAAAAAAGATGCTCCTTCACACCGAATCGGGGTGAGCAAAAAGCCCACGGTACCACCCGAATTGTGCCAAAAGCACCGCTTTGTGCAGTCGCAAAGACCGCAATCCGTTAACGCCGGAAAACGTCCGTCCTTTCGGCGGAAGCTCAAAAGCAGCACACCCTTTTTCATTTTAAAAACCTGCAAAACCTCTCAGCCGCGGATTCTGCTCTCTGGAAGGAAGAAAAAGAACGTTTCTTCATCATCGCTTTTAAAAATATTATTGCGATAAAATTTTACTATTGCTTTTGCGTTTTGTCAAGAGCAAGTTTTGATTTTCCCGGGCAATTTCTCCGCCTCGGTTTCAAATTATTCAGAAAAATTAATTTTTTTGCTTTCAATCATTGACTATGCGTTTCATTAATGATAAAATAGGCAAGTCAAAAACGGATGTGTGAAAAATTTTGTACAAATTGCACACATTTTATAGGTTTTTGTTTCTTTTGGAAAGAAAAGATTTGGAGGAAAAATTATGTCAAACAAACTCGAAAAAAAGTACGGCCTATTGACGGCCATCTGTATGGTGGTCGGAATAGTCGTCGGCAGCGGCGTTTTCTTCAAGGCGCAAACAATCCTTGACAAAACGGAAGGCGACATGCCGCTCGGAATCATCGCATGGATCATCGGCGGCGTAATCATGATTTTCTGCATACTCGCCTTTTCCGTATTGGCGCAGAAATACGAAAGAGTCAACGGCGTTGTTGACTACGCCGAAGCAACCGTCGGAAGCAAATATGCTTACATGGTCGGTTGGTTCATGAGCACAACCTATTATCCCGGCATGACCTCGGTTCTTGCATGGCTTTCGGCAAGATATCTCCTTGTTTTCATCTGCTCGGTCAATCCGAATTTTGCAATGCATATTGCGGAATCGGAAGGCGGTTGCGTCTACGGCCCGGAATGTCTCGCCCTCGCCTGCCTCTTCCTCGTCGGAAGCTTTGCACTCAATGCGCTTTCTCCGAAAATCGCAGGCAAATTCCAGGTTTCGGCAACTTTCATCAAACTCGTTCCCCTTGTTCTTATGGCTGTTGTCGGAACGATTTACGGCTTCACTCACAACATGGCCGGTTCGGCAGATCCGATTCTCATCGAGAACTTCAAAACAGCTTCCGGAAACACTTCGGTTCTTTTCGTTGCCGTTTGTGCAACGGCGTTTGCTTATGAAGGTTGGATCATCGCAACCTCAATCAACGCAGAACTCAAAAACGCAAAACGCAACCTTCCGATCGCTCTTGTTACCGGCGGAATCGTAATCATTGCCGTTTATGTTTTCTATTATATAGGTGTTGCAGGCGGAACGAATGTTCAAACGCTCATTGAAAAAGGTGCTTCAATCGCTTTCACAAATGTTTTCGGAAACGTCATCGGAAACATTCTCAACCTCTTCGTTGCGGTTTCCTGCATGGGTACTCTCAACGGTCTTATGCTTGGCCTTTCGAGAGGTCTTTATTCCGTTGCCGTCAGAGGTTACGGTCCTTCGCCGAAAGTTTTCGGTGAAGTCAGCGAACATACGAATATGCCGACGAACTCTTCGGTTTTCGCCGTTCTTGTCAGCGCAATCTGGCTTGTTTACTTCTTCGGCGCAAACCTTGCTCCGAAGGCATGGTTCGGCTTTTTCAGCTTTGACTCGTCGGAACTTCCGATCATCACGATCTATGCTTTCTACATTCCGATTTTCATCCGCTTCATGATTAAAGCGAAGGACGTAAGTCCGTTCAAACGTTTTGTTCTTCCCGTGCTTGCAATTATCGGTTCGGCATTCATGGTTTTCGCCGCCGTTTATTCTCACGGTATTGTTCCTTATCAGGCCGCAAAAGCCGAAGGAACTTTCAGTTGTCCCGTTCTTGCTTACCTCATTGTTTTTGTTGTAATCATGGCTTTCGGGCTCTGCTTTTCAAAAAAGCGTGACATCGGTTCATCAAAAATCAAAAAGTAATTTTCAATAATATCAAAAGAAGTGACAAAACCTCTTCGTTTTGCCACTTCTTTTTTTGCTTCAAGCCTTATGTATCAAGACCGAAGCTTACCGAAAGAGCCTTGTCGATTCTGTCCATGTCGGTTTCTCCGAGGTTTCCCATGTGCTCACGAAGCCGCCGTTTGTCAAGCGTTCTCACCTGCTCGAGAAGAACGATTGAATCTTTTGCAAGACCGCAGCCGTCCGCATTGACTCTGATGTGGGTCGGAAGGCTCGTCTTCGTTCTCCTGCTTGTGATTGCCGCGGCAATCACCGTCGGGCTGAACTTGTTTCCGACGTCGTTTTGAACAATGAGAACCGGACGGATTCCGCCTTGTTCCGAACCGACAACGGGACTTAAATCGGCGTAATATATATCGCCGCGTTTTACGTTCATTTCATTAACTCCCTTTCGTGCCGAACATGAGTCCGCCGTTTCTTCGGCGGTCACACGAATATTTTGTCCGCTTTTTCTTTCTTTTAATCACACGGGGAGCATAATATTGCCGATGTAGTCTATGCAAAAACTCAAACGTCGGTGAACGAAAAATCATAAGAACCGGCACGAAGCGCAAAAAGATTTCCGTTTTCATCAAAAGAAACCACCGCTTCACCGAGCGGATAAGTGATTTTTTGCTGTGATTTTGAAAATTCTTCATCATCTTCCTTCATCGCGGAAAAAGCTTCAAAAAGGGTTTGAATGCCTTTCGGAGAACCGAAAAGATTTTCAAAATTTTGAATCGGACACGAAACGCCGTCGTAAGAAATCGAATAAACCGAATCGCAAAGAGAAATTTCAAAACCCTTTGCGTTTTCCGGCTCGGTGAGGGTCAACTTCATTTTTTGCGGCGACTCACAGAAAAAGATTCCCGAAACTTTTGTTTCCCCTTCTTTGAAGGTTACGGAAACTTCCTTTTCCGGAAGGGAAATGCTTTTCGGACTTTCTTTCGCCGAACAGGCGCAAAGCGCAAAAAGAAGAAGAAAAACGGATATGATTATTCTTTTCATTTTCATCAGCCTTTCATTCGATTAATCGGTGCTTTCCAAGCCTCAGAAAATGTATATCGCTCTTTTCTTCGTTATATGACAAAGGACCGCTCCGACAAAACGGAGCGGCCCGGATTATTTTTGGTTACTGCCAAATTGAAAGCGGAAGACTTTTGATTTCGGCCTCAAGCGTCGAAGCGGCAAGTTCGTTTGACTGCTTGTTCGGGTGACCGTTGATTGCACTTCCGTAAGTTCCCATGTCAAACGAAAGACTCGCACATTTTACCGCCGAATCCGCCGTTTCCGACTGATAAGCCGAAACGGCACGTTCAATCGCCGGATAAAGCGAATTGTTCATGTCTCCGAGCACACAGAGAATATACGCTTCCGGATTACGTTCTCTCACAACAGAAAGAAGGCGCCTGTATTCGCTTTCAAACGAAGCAATCGTTGACTCCGTACTGCAATAAGAAGCGTCGTTCGTTCCGAGGTTAATCACAACGAGATCATTTTTGTTTTCGGAAAAGTTCCAATCCGGAGCGGTTTCAGAATTTGTCAGCGTTTTGTCGTAATGATTAAAAATTACGTAATCGTTCGCCTTTCCGTTTGAAGCAAAGCCGGTGTAAACTCCGTAGCCGGAAAAAGCAACGGCATAGCAGTCGGCCTCAAGATTCTGAGAAGCAAGGAAAGCGTAAGTTTCAATGAAGTTTTCGGTTCTCGTTGAAAAGCTTCCGTTCAAATTCTCTTCGTCAAGGCCGTAGCCTGCGGTGATCGAGTCTCCGATGAATTCAATTTTAAGCGGTCTTTTCGGTGCCGGGCAAATGTCGCCTTTTGCATATGCTCTGATTTCGCTGACGCCGACCGTTGAGTACATTGCTTCCGAAACTTTCACAACCTGAACTTCTGCGTCGCCGCTGACCGAAGAAAGATCAACGGTAATTTCGGCGCTTTCCTCATCAAGGACTTCGTCCGCCGCCGCAACTCCGTTGACGAGAATAATCACACGGGGACGGTGGTTATACGGAACACCCGAAGACTTGTCAACGCGGCAGATCACAGTCACCGACTCGCCCTCGCAAAGGAAGGAGATTCCGCTTCCGGACATTGAAAACCACATTGTTCCGTCCTCAAAATATGTTCTTCCGACGGATTTTACAAAATTATTGTCCGGGGTAAAGGTCATTGTGCGAAGCTCGGCGTCCTCCGGAAAACGGGGATTTCCGGCGTAAAGCTTTGTCGTTGTTGAAGCGCTCGTGTTTCCGAACGGATTCCAAAAATGATTCACATCTTCAAGACGGTTCGCGTCAAAATTTATAAATGCATAAACAAGACCGACGAGAACAACAAAGAAAAGAACGATTGAAAACACTCTAAAACCACGTTTCAAAATTTCATCTCCCTGCTTTTTTCAAAAATAATAGGTAATATAATATCACAAAAATTCTCACAGGTCAACCTTCGTTATAAAGCCGACCGCGGCACACAGAACGTCAAGATTTCGTTATATTACGTCAAGACATAAAAAAGCCGTTCCGAACCGTGCGGAACAGCTTTTCAATATTGTTATTGTTGCAGTCGGTCATTCAAAATCGGCAAAAGCTTCGCGGAGTTCTTCAATGACGTCGCTCGGAAGGATTCCCGTTTTTGAGTATTTATCCGCGAGGACGTCGGCGCAGTAACCGTGGATATAAACTGCGGCGTCGCACGCGTCAACCGGGCGAAGGCCCCTTGCACAGAAAGCCGAAATAATTCCGGCAAGAACGTCGCCGCTTCCGCCCTTTGAGAGACCGTTGTTTCCCGAAGCGTTGACATACACTCTGTCAGATTCCGGCGAAGCGACAACGGTGTTTGAGCCTTTGAGAACAACATAAACGCCGTGCTCCTTTGAAAAACCTCCGGCGCAGGAAACTCTGTCTGCCTGAATAAGGTTCGTCTGAAGGCCGGTGAGCCTGCTCATCTCTCCGGGGTGCGGAGTGAGAATCACCGGAGCGGAAACGTTTTCAAGAAGCGTTTTGTTTTTCGCGATGATGTTGAGCGCGTCGGCATCGACAACAACGGGAACTTTTGCGTTTTCCAAAACAGCCTTGAGAACAGCTTCCGTGTCCTCGTTTACACCGAGTCCGCAACCAATGAGAATTGCGTCGAATTTTTCAAGCGAAGCGATGAGCTTTTCGGTGCAGCCGGACGAAAGCGTTCCTTCAGCATTCCCTTCAAGCGGCATGAAAAGCGTTTCCGTGAGCTTTGCAGTCATCGTGTTATAGATGCACTCCGGAAAAGCGCAGGTAACAAGACCGACTCCGCTGCGAATGGCGGCTTTTGCCGCAAGTGCGGCGGCGCCGGGCATTGAGCGGCTTCCGCAGATTGAAAGAAGACGGCCGAAAGTACCCTTGTGAGCGCACGGGTCACGGTACGGAAAAAGATTTCCGATTTCGGTCTTATTGTAGGTATACATTGAATTATTGATGAAGTTATAGCTGTCTTCGGGGATACCGATGTTTGCAATGATGATGTCGCCGCAACAATCCGAAGCCGGATGAACAATGTGCGCCGGCTTGAGCGCGGAAATTGCGATTGTGTAATCGGCAACAAAGCAGTTCGGGTCACGGTATCCGCTGTCGCAGTACACTCCGCTCGGAACGTCGATTGCAAACTTGAGTCCGTTCGCCTGCGACATTTCGTTGATGAGCATCTTCATGTCTTCGGAAATTGAGCCGTAAAAACTGAAGCCGAAAATTGCGTCAACAACAACGTCGGCGCTCTTGACGGTCTGGATTGCCTTTGACCTGTCGGCGTCGTACCAAACGGTCGGAATCGCAATGTCAACGGCCATTTTATACATATACTCCGCCTCGGGACTTCCCGGATAACCGGAAGCAAGAACAATGCAGACATTATAACCGTTTTCGGCAAATTTTCTTGCAACGACAAAACCGTCTCCGCCGTTGTTTCCTTTTCCGCAGACGACAACAATGTTGCGCCTTCTTGTTTTTTCGCTTTCAATGATGTTTCTGATGTTTCTTGTGCAAGCGGCTCCGGCATTTTCCATCATGCGCTGATAGCTCAGCCCGTATTTTGCCGTATATTTTTCAACCTGCTTCATTTCATCGCAGTTGAGAAGTCGCATAAATAATCCACCTTTCAGATTTTTTCTGAGATTACCGCTACATTGTAACACACTTTTACTTAAATTAAAATATTTTTTTGATTAACTCTTGAAAAAAAGTTCGATTTATGTTAAAGTATCAGAAGATAACGCAATGAAAAAGAGAGTAAGCGTTCTTTTTTCGTTTCAGAGAGGGGCGGCGGTTTGCTGAAAGCCGCTTCATCGAAAAAACGCCGAAGTTCACTTTGGAGCGGTGGGGCTGAAAAAAGTAGGTCTCAACGGATTACCTCCGTTAACGGGTACAAGGAGTGTTTGCTTTTTGCAAAAATTAGGGTGGTACCGCGGAGTATTTTTGATTTTCAGCTTCGTCCCTATTTTTAGGGGCGAGGCTTTTTGTTTTGTCTCTGTCACATGAACATATAAAAACGAAAGGAATGATTTCAAAATGAAAGAACAACTTGAAGCAATCCGCAAAAGCGCGATTGAAGAGCTTCAAAAAGCTTCTGTTTTGCAGGACCTTGATTCCGTCAGAGTTAAGTTCCTCGGCAAAAAGGGCGAACTCACCGCAATTCTCAAGCAAATGGGCAAGCTTTCCGCCGAAGAAAGACCCGTAATCGGCCAGCTTGCAAACGAAATCAGAGCCGACCTTGAAGGAAAAATTTCCGGAAGAGTCGATTCAATCAAAGAAAAAATGCTTGAAGAAAAGCTCAAAAACGAAAAAATTGACGTTACCCTCCCCTCAAAAAGAGTTCCTCTCGGCCACAAGCACCCGCTTTCAATCGTGCTTGACGAGGTTAAGGACATCTTCTTCGGAATGGGCTTTTCCGTTGCCTCCGGCCCGGAAATCGAATGGGATTACTATAACTTTGAAGCACTCAATATTCCGAAAAACCACCCGGCAAGAGACACTCAGGACACCTTCTATATCACAGAAAATATGCTTCTCAGAACACAGACTTCTCCCTGCCAGATTCGTGTTATGGAAAAGCAGGCTCCGCCGATTCGCGTAATCGCTCCCGGCCGCGTTTATCGTTCGGACGCCGTTGACGCGACCCATTCGCCGATTTTCCACCAGATTGAGGGTCTTGTTGTTGACAAGGGAATCACCATGGCCGACCTCAAAGGCTGCCTTGAAGATTTTGCAAAGAGCCTTTACGGCGAAGACACAAAAATCAGACTCAGACCGCACCACTTCCCGTTCACCGAGCCTTCCTGCGAAATTGACGTTTCCTGCTTCAACTGCGGCGGAAAAGGCTGCCCGATGTGCAAAGGCGAAGGCTGGATTGAAATTCTCGGCGGCGGAATGGTTCACCCGAAGGTTCTCAAAAACTGCGGCGTCGATCCCGACGTATACAGCGGTTTTGCTTTCGGAATCGGTCTTGAAAGACTTGTTATGTTCCGCTTCAACATTGACGATATGCGTCTTCTTTATGAGAACGACGTCAGATTCCTCAACCAGTTTTAAGGAGGTGCTTTAAGAATGAATCTTTCAAAAAAATGGCTTCTTGATTTTGTTGATCTTGACGTAAGCGACAAAAAATTTGCAGACGAAATGACCCTCTCCGGTTCAAAGGTTGAAGCTTTTGAAGTAGAAGGAAGCGAACTTTCAAACATCATCACCGGAAGAATCGATTCGCTCACCCGTCACCCGGATTCGGATCATATGTGGATTTGCTCGGTAAACGTCGGAAAAGACGAAAATATTCAGATTGTTACCGGCGCGCAGAACCTTAAGGAAGGCGATGTTGTTCCCGTTGCAATGGACGATTCCTACGTTCACGGCGGACAACACATTACAAAAGGAAAGCTCAGAGGAGTTGAAAGCAACGGTATGCTTTGCTCGCTCGGCGAACTCGGTCTCACCGCCCACGACTTTCCCTATGCAATTGAGGACGGCATTTTTGTTCTCGGCGACGACTGCGACAAAACGCTCGGCATTGATATCCGCGAAGCAATCGGTCTCAACGACACCGTTACCGAATTTGAAATCACCTCCAACAGACCGGACTGCCTTTCAATCATCGGACTTGCACGCGAAGCTTCCGCAACGTTCGGCGTACCGTTCAAAAAGCACGAACCGACCGTTAAAGGCTCGGGCGGAGACGTCAACGAACACCTTTCGGTTAAAATTCTCAATCCCGATCGTTGCTACCGTTACTGCGGCGCGGTTGTTCAAAACGTTCGCGTAAAGTCCTCTCCCCGTTGGATGAGAGAAAGACTTCGCGCCTGCGGTGTAAGACCGATCAACAACATAGTTGACATCACAAACTATGTTATGCTTGAATACGGTCAGCCTATGCACGCTTTTGACCTTCGTTTTCTTGAAGGCAACAGCGTAATCGTCAGAACCGCAAAGAACGGCGAAAAGATTACGACCCTTGACGGTATTGAACGCGACCTCACAGAGGAAATGCTCGTTATCGCCGACAAGAACAAACCCGTTGCCGTTGCCGGAGTTATGGGCGGCGAATACAGCGGAATTATGGACGACACGAACACAATCGTTTTTGAAAGCGCCTGCTTCAACGGCCCGACAACGAGAATCACCGCAAAGAACCTCGGCATGAGAACCGAAGCGAGCGGAAGATACGAAAAGGAGCTTGACCCGGAAAACTGTATGCCTGCCCTTCTTCGTGCACTTGAACTTGTTGAAGAACTTGACGCCGGAGACGTTGTAAACGGCATTATCGACTGCGACAAATCGGTCAAAAAGGACAGAACGCTTCCGTTTGATCCGCAGTGGGTCAACGACTTCATCGGAATCAACGTTTCCGCCGAAGAGCAGAAGAGAATCCTTGAAGCGATTGATTTCAAGGTTGAAAACGGCGTAATCACCGCTCCGTCGTTCAGAAACGACATTGAACATCAGGCGGATATTTCGGAAGAAATTGCACGTTTTTACGGCTATCAGAACATTCCGAACAGAAAGCTCGGCGGCGTTGCAAACGCGAAACTCACGCCGGAGCAGAAAATGGAAAAGCTCGTTTCTCAAACCCTCCTCGGCTGCGGCCTTTCCGAAATTGCAACCTTCTCCTTCATCAGTCCGAAGCATTACGACAAAATCAGACTCCCGAAGGACGATCCGAGAAGAAACGGCGTTGTTATTTCCAACCCGCTCGGCGAGGACACAAGCGTTATGAGAACCACCGTTATTCCCTCAATGCTCGACGTTCTTTCAAGGAACTATAACAACAGAAACGCGGCGGCTTCTCTCTTTGAAATTTCAAATGAATATATCTACAACGGAACCGAAAAACTTCCCGACGAAAACGTAAAAGTTACCCTCGGAATGTATGGCGACGGAGTTGACTTTTTCTCGCTCAAGGCCGTTATCGAAGAACTTCTTTATGTTACCGGCGTTTCAAATTATGACGTTGTTCCCGTTACCGACGACCCGACCTTCCACCCCGGAAGAACCGCCGCACTCAAAATCGGAGACGTTCAAATCGGTTACCTCGGCGAAGTTCACCCGGCTGTTCTTGCAAACTACGGAATCGGCGCAAAGGCATACATCGGACAGGTTGACTTTGCTTCGCTCATCAAGTACGGCAACCTCAAGCGCGTTTATAAACCGCTTCCGCGCTTCCCGGCTTCAAGCCGTGACCTTGCCTTTGTCTGCGATATCGACGTTCCGGTTATGACGCTTGAAAAGGCGATTTCAGGCGCAGTAGGAAAGATTCTTGAAGACATCACCCTCTTCGACGTTTATGTCGGCTCGCAGATTCCCGACAAAATGAAGAGCGTTGCATTCAGCATCAAGATGAGAGCCGCAGACCACACTCTTACCGACGAAGAATCCGATTCTGCAATGAAAAAGGCTATCGACGCCCTTGCGGAAATGGGAATCAAGCTCAGAAGCTGAGTATAAAAACAAAACCGTACCCTTGGCAACTGTCTCGGGTACGGTTTTTTGAAAGGTTATGAAACTATGCTTTCCGAAAACGAACTTCAAAGAATTAACGAATTCGGAATCAATAACATGAACCTCCTTGAAGAAGAACAAAAATGCGGCTGCTTTTTCTGCGGAAAAATTTTCAATTCATCGGAAATCACCGAATGCGTCGAAGACGAAGGCGGCGACACGGCTGTTTGTCCGTTTTGCAAAATAGACTCGGTAATCGGAGAAAGCTGCGGCTATGAAATCACGGACGAACTTCTGAAAGAAATGCATGAATATTGGTTCTGATTAAAAAAGGTTGAGACGAAAAACCGTCTCAACCTTTTTTCAATTAAATTTTACGTCGGCATAAATCGGGAAATGATCGGAAACATAACGTCCGTAAACCCCGACCGTCACGGTTCTGAAAACAAGCGGCGAAACCTTGTCGTTTACAAGAATATAATCAAGGGTCTCATCCGTGTTGTTGACCGCATCGCCGTCATGGAACGTTCCGTAAGTAAGACTGTCCGGCGCAATCAAAGAAGCGTCACGAAGTCCGAAAGAAGTCATTGCTCCATAAACGTTGCTGTCGGGCGTTGCGTTGATATCCGCCGTGAAAACAACGGGAAGACCTTTGAATTTTCCTTTGACAAGCTTTGAAACAAGCTTCGGTGAATTCGCCCTCGCCTCTTCGCCCATGTGGTCAAAATGAGTGTTGACGTGAGCATACCGTTCGCCGTTTCCTTTGTTTTCAAGAATTGCCCAAGTGCAAACTCTTCTGCAGGCGGCGTCCCAGCCGAAAGACTTTTCGCCGGGAGTTTCCGAAAGCCAAAAGGTTCCGCTGTCAACGAGCTTATACTTTCCTTTGAGATAAAAAATCGTTGAACGTTCGCTGATGAAGTTTCCGTCCCTGTCGGCTCCGACGCTTGAATAAAAAGCGGAAAGCCGAGCCAAAAGCGAAAGATATCCCGGAACGCGAAGTTCCTGAACACCGAGTGAATCGGGAAGAATTTTCAAAATTTCGTCGGCAACGAGGTTGTTTCTCAATTCGTTCGGAACTTTGTTGACGTCATACGCTCTCACGTTGAACGACATGACGCGAACGCAACCTTCTTCACATTCGGTCACATCAATTTCCGGAAACGTTCCGCTTTTGTAAGCGTCACCCCAAAAGCTCATGAGCGGAGTTGCAACAATCGAAACGGCACACAAAACCGCCGCAACTGCCATCCTGACTTTTGAATAAAAGACGTTTGAAATCATCGTTTTCTCCTTTCTTAAAAAAATATTTTCTCCTTAATGCCGCCTTGGGCGTCAGAAATCACACCTGTCTTGCGATTCTCGCAAAGCGGTAATCGTCGTCATAACCGATTGCTCCGGATGAACGGTAAACGCTCAAAACAAGCCCGACCGCAAGATAAAGACTGACAACCGACGAACCGCCGGCGCTTATGAACGGAAGAGTGATTCCGATAACCGGAAGAAGCTTGAGACACATTCCGATATTGATTACAACCTGAGAAATGATCATGAACATCACGCCGTAGCAAAGCATTGAAGCGGCATAATTGTTTGACCTTTTTGCAACATAAACAATTCTGATCGCAAGAAGCGCAAAAAGAAGAAGAACAATGAAAGCGCCGATAAGCCCGGTTTCTTCGCAGATTACGGAAAAAATCATGTCGTTTGAGCTTTCGGGAACGGAGCCGCTTTGAGTATAAGGTCCGTTGAAAAGGCCGGTTCCGAAAAAGCCGCCTTCTCTTATTGCGTTGCTCGCCTGCTGCTGCTGATAAATTTCGTTCGGATAAGACTGCGGGTCGATAAGAGCAAGTATTCGGTCCCGCTGAATGTTGTCGAAAATCTTATACCACACAACCGGAAGCGACGCCCCGACGGCAACGATTCCGAGCGGGAAATAAAGCCAGTGCACTCCTCCGATGAACATCATTCCGACGAACATCATCATGAAAATGAGCGCCGAACCCATGTCGCCCGTATAGACAACGAGGGCAATCGGAATCATTGCGTGAACGCAAAGGAAAAAAACGTTTTTAACGCTTGAAAGGTCGTTTTTGAGAACGCTTAAATGTTTTGAAAACGTGATAATAAAGCCGATTTTCAAAATTTCCGACGGTTGAAGATAAAGCGAACCGGTGATTTTCAGCCATGAACGCGCGTCCTCACGTCCTGAAGGCGTGACGCCGAACGGAATGAGCAAAAGCATCAAAAAAAGCGAACCCGCCGCAATAATCGGCCAAAGTTTTATGATTATGTCATAGTCGATGAACGAGATTATCATACACGCAACAAGTCCCAGCGCAAGCGCAAGGACCATAACTTTCGCGTCTCGCGAAAGGAGCGCACCGTCGGAAGTTCTGTGGCTCGCCGAAGCAACCATCACCGTTCCGACAGCGGAAAGAACAAGACAAAGAAGCAAAAACAATTTATCGGTTTCTTTAACCGCTTTTTTTATTTTTTTATACATAAAATCAGACCACGTCCCATTATTCTTTAATATTCGCCGCGCGTATCGCGGTCTTTGGAGTTTGATAAACAATTATATAATATTTTATCCGATATTTCAAGTGATTGCGTTGACTTCTCACCGTTTTGTGATACAATATATCGGTAAACCAAGATTTGACTGATGGGGTGTTTTTTTGTTTATCACAAAAACAAGCAGCGTTGAAGAAACCGAAGAACTTGCGCAAAGGGTTGCAAAAAAGCTTTCAACCCCGGTTGTCATCGCCTTTTTCGGCGGACTCGGGATGGGAAAAACCGCGTTCACAAAAGGGCTCGCAAAAGGGCTCGGAATTGACTGCGAAGTCACAAGTCCAACCTTTGCCATTGTTCATGAATACCACGGAAAAAAAGTTTCGCTTTATCATTTTGATATGTACCGCGTTGAAACCTGGGACGACCTTTATTCATCCGGCTTTTTTGATTACTACCGCGAAGGGGCGGTAATTTCAAGCGAATGGAGCGAAAACATCGAAAACGCCCTTCCGGAAAACACACTGCGCGTTTATATCGAACGCGGCGAAACAGAAAACGGGCGCATTTTTAAATTTGAAGGATACGGTGAATATGAAAATTTTGTCTGTTGACACAAGTGCGGTCTGCGCTTCGGTTGCAGTCACCGAAGGCGAAAAAATCATCAGCCTTTGCTCAACGAACGCAGGTCTGACCCATTCGAGAACTCTTCTTCCGATGATTGACTCGGCCCTCAAAAACTCCGAAACCAAGCTTTCGGACATTGACCTTTTTGCCTGCTCGGCAGGCCCCGGTTCTTTCACCGGAATCAGAATCGGAATTGCCGCAGTCAAAGGTCTTGCGGACGGAACGGGAAAAAAATGCCTTGCCGTTTCAACGCTTGAGGCTCTTGCGTATAACCTTCTCGGACAAGACGTAATCGCCTGTTCGGTTATGGACGCAAGGTGCAATCAGGTATACTGTGCAATTTTTGACGTTTCCGAAAACGAAGTCAAAAGGCTCTCGGAAGACGAAGCGATTAAAATCGACGAACTTAAAGAAAAGCTTTCCGGTTTTAAGAAAAAAATTGTTTTTGTCGGCGACGGAGCCGAAATTTGCGAAAAAGCGCTCGGTTATTGCGCCGCTCCGGCTCTCACAAGGTTTCAAAACGGCGCAAGCGTCGGAATCTGCGCCTTCCGCAATTTCAGCGAAGAAAAACTTCTTTCGGCGGCGGAACTTATGCCGGTTTATCTCAGACTTCCGCAGGCGGAAAGAGAACTCAGAGCAAAAAAGCTCAACAACAAATAATAAAAAAGCTGCGTAAAATCAGCGCAAATATAATTTAAGGAGTTTTTAAAATGATAGCAATCGGAGCAGACCACGGCGGATTCCTTCTCAAAGAAGAAATCAAAAAACATCTTGACGAAAAAGGAATCGAATACAAAGACTTCGGAACATACTCAACCGATTCGGTCGATTACGCAAAAATCGCATACAAAGTTTGCAAAAGCGTAACAAACGGCGAAAGTGAAAAAGCAATTCTCTGCTGCGGAACCGGAATCGGAATTTCAATGGCGGCGAACAAAGTCAAAGGCATTCGTGCAGCATGCTGTTCGGACTGGTTCAGCGCAAAATACACAAGACTTCACAACGACGCAAATGCCCTTTGCCTCGGCGGAAGAGTTGTCGGCGCAGGACTTGCGATTGAAATGGTTGACGTTTTCCTTTCAACCGAGTTTGAAGGCGGAAGACATCAGCGCAGAGTTGACCAAATTACCGCAATCGAAAACGGAACGTTTGAAGAATAATCAAAAACACACAACAAAAATCCCGACCTTTTTCGGCCGGGATTTTTCATTTATATAACTCATTTTTTCAGTTTCAGTGCCCTCGTTGCGTTGAGAACGGCAATTACCATTACGCCGACGTCGGCAAAAATTGCCCACCACATATTCGCCTTTCCGATTGCGCCGAGAACAAGACAAACGGCTTTGACCAAAAGCGCAAACGTAATATTCTCCTTTACGATTCTGAGCGTTCTGATTGAAATTTTTGAAGCCAGCGGAATCTTCGCCGGGTCGTCGTCCATGAGAACGATGTCTGCCGCTTCGATTGCGGCGTCCGAACCGAGCGCACCCATCGCGACGCCGATATCCGCTCTTGAAAGAACAGGTGCGTCGTTGATTCCGTCTCCGACGAAAACAAGTTTTTCCTTTTCACCCTTTTCGTCAAGAAGCTTTTCAACTTCCGAAACTTTGTCCGCCGGGAGAAGCTGAGCGCGGTATTCGTCAAGACCGATTTCCTTTGCAACACGGGCGGCGGTTTTTTCCGAGTCACCCGTGAGCATAACGGTCTTTTTGATTCCGTTTTCTTTGAGTTTTTTGATCGCTTCTTTTGAAGTCGGTTTAACAACATCGGAAATTACGATGCAGCCGGCATATTTTCCGTCAACGGCAACATAAACAACCGTCCCCTCGTCATGAAGGTCCGAAACGCTGACGCCCTCTTTATTCATAAGTTTAATGTTTCCGGCAAGAACGTTCTTTCCGTCAACAACAGCCGAAACGCCGTGACCGGAAATTTCATGAATATCCGTAACTTTTGCTCTTTCGATCTCTTTTCCGAAAACCTTTTTGAGACTTACGCTGATCGGGTGGCTTGAACCGCTTTCGGCATAAGCGGCGTAATAAAGAAGCTCGTCGTTTGAAAAACCTTCGGAAGGATAAGTTCCGGTAACTTCAAAAACACCTTTTGTGAGCGTTCCGGTCTTGTCAAAAACGATATACTTTGCATCGGAAAGAGCTTCAAGATAGTTTGAGCCCTTGACAAGAATTCCGTTGCTTGAGGCGCAGCCGATTCCGGCAAAAAAGCTCAGCGGAATTGAAATTACAAGCGCACACGGACAGCTGATTACAAGGAAGGTCAGCGCCCTCGTTATCCATTCGCCCCACATCGGAGCGCTTCCGGTTATAAGTTTGAAAACCGGAGGAAGAATTGCAAGAGCAAGCGCGCCGATGCAAACTGCCGGGGTATAATACTTTGCAAATTTTGTGATAAAGTTTTCCGACTTCGACTTTTTCATGCTTGAGTTTTCAACAAGGTCAAGTATTTTTGAAACGGTCGATTCGCCGAATTCCTTCGTTGTTTTGATTCTGATTGAACCGGAAAGGTTGATGCAACCGCTGATGACCTCATCGCCCGCCTTTGCGCTTCTCGGAACGCTTTCGCCGGTGAGAGCGCTCGTGTCAAGCGTTGTTTCACCCAAAAGAATCACGCCGTCAATCGGAACTTTTTCGCCGGGATTGACAATGATGTCCGTTCCCGTTTCAACATCGTCGGGATCAACCTGAGTGAGCTTTCCGTCAACTTCAACGTTCGCATAATCGGGACGGATATCCATAAGATCGGTAATGTTCTTTCTGCTTTTTCCGACGGCAACGCTCTGGAAAAGCTCTCCGATCTGATAAAAGAGCATTACCGCAACGCCCTCTCTGAAATCACCGAGACCGATCGCTCCGACCGTTGCAACGGCCATGAGAAAGTTTTCGTCAAAAATTTGGCCCTTAAAAATTCCTTTGACTGCCTTCTTGAGAATATCATAGCCGATAACGGCGTAAGGAATCAAATATAAAACCGCCTGAATCAATTCGCCGACTTCAACAAACTTGAAAAGAACCGTCAACGCAACAACAAGAACGGCAGAAACAATAATTCTGACCAGAACCTTTTTTTGCTTCTTATTCATAATAACACTCCCATGAAAAAATCTTTGAGGTTTTATCAGATATAAATCTCGCAGTCATCCTCAACTTTTTTGCAGTTTTTTACAACCATTTTCATTGTCTTTTCAATGTCCGCACCTTCCTCAAACTCAACCTTCATTTTTTGAGCCATGAAGGAAATCACAGCAGAGGAAACACCTTCGGTCTTTGCGGCGGCCTCTTCCATTTTTGCGGCGCAGTTTGCACAGTCAACGTCAATAGCATAAGTCTTTTTCATATGAACAATCCCCTTTGAAAAAATTTTTGGAAGCGGGTGAACGGTTGAACGATTGAACAACTGTTCATCTGTTGTCTGTATTATAGTTGAACAGCCACTCAATTGTCAAGTGTTTTTTGAAAAAAATTCAAAAATTTTTTTATTCTTGTCTTTCTCACCAAAAATTTTCCGTAATCAGACAAAAGTAGACAAATCTCTTGACTGATTTAAGAGTTTTCTGTATAATATATTATCAGATGCAAAAGCACCATAACAATTTTTTCGGAGGTAAAAATCATGGCTTGTTTTGTTGTTCCTGCCGCCGAAGCAATCGTTGCGGTCGGTGTTCTTCATTCAAGAGCAAAAAAAGCTGAAACAATCAAATTTTCAAATTCTGAAACCACTTTTGAAAACGAAGCAAAGACCCCGTTTTACAAAAAGCTCAAGTGGCTTGCGAACCTTCTTTGGGGCGGTTCTTTCCTTCTTGCGTTTGAACATCTTTGGCACGGCGAAATTGTTCCGTACTTCCCGTTCCTAACCGCCGCGGCGAATCCATCCGACGCAACGCAAATGCTTCACGAAATGGCAACGGTCGGCGTAATGATGGCTGTTGCGGTCACGGTCGTTTGGCTTCTCATGGTTGCGGTTTCGACCGTAATTGAAAAACAGAGCCTCAAAACGGCAAAAAGCGCAAAAGAGGAGATTTGACGATGACGCTCCTTGTTACCGTTTTCGCCGCCGTGATTTCAACCGCACTTTGGTACAAAAGTCTTCCGAAGAACGAGATGAAACTCGGAATTCTCTGCTGGCTTTTCTGGGGTGCGTCAATCATGTGGCTCATCGACGCAATTTTTGAGTATGCCGAACTCGGCGCGGCGTATTTCACTCCGGCGCCCGAAGACATGCTCAATGACCTTTTCCTCGGCCTTTCGGTAATCGCCCTTGCCCTCATTGTTTGGGTAATTGCTCTGATTGTCAAAGACCCGAAGGGTGTTGTGAAGAAAGCGATATCCGGCAAAAAGTAAAAGAACAAACGGCAACCGCTGTGAATCAGCGATTGCCGTTTTTGTTTGTAAAAAATCACTTTGACATTTTGCTTTTGACGAGAGAAACGAGCTTTTGAACGATGACATAAAGTCTTGTGCTTTTGAGCGCAAACGAAAGTTTTTCGGCCGCCGTTTTCGTCGATTTATAAACAGGTTTTTCACCGCCGCGTTCAAGAACAATCGGCTGAGAGAAAACCATTCCGTTTTCGTTGTAAATTTCACAACGTACATAAAGCATATCAGAGGTTTCAAATTCATCAAGGTCAAGCGTTGCTTCCGGCTTTGCTTCAAGATTATTCTTTGCAATCACTTTTCCGTTTGAAATCCAGTTAACATAGCTTGCGTTTTCCGCTTTCAGCGTGATTTTATGACCGCTCACCTCAAGCGATTTTACTTTTGCGAGCGGCTGATTTATTCCCTCCGGAGCATTAAGATCGGTTTCCGGTCCTATGACATCGTTTGCGACAACCGTGTGCGTTGCACCGAAGAATTCGCCGTTCTCCATCGCTTTTCGCAACGATTCCTGCGAAAGGTCGTCCATCATAAAATACATGAAGCAGCTGTTGAGCCTTCCGGTTTCATGGGCATCCGCGCCGGCAAAACCGAAAACGTTCTTCCCGTAAGGAAGGCAGTACATGAGAAGATTATCCCAAAAAATGCGGTCATATCTTGTCAGCGACGTAAATCCGTTGACCGCTTCAACACCGAGGCAGGAATCGTATCTGAGAATGCAATCGGCAAAAAGCTCAACGTTTTCCGGATCGGAAACCGCTGACGGATTCTTCTTCGTTTCGAGCCAATCGCCGGGATGATTGATGTGAGAAAGCCCTCCGTTCTTTTCAACGAGCAAAAGTGCGTAATCAAAGCCGTTTTCAAAGCCCCAATCCATGTTTCCGACGTTTTCCGGAAGGAAGTATCCGTTGACGTGACATTTTGTTATCGTTACTGCGTTAAGTTCATTCGCGCCCGTGACGCAGAGCATTCCCTTTCCTCTCGGTTTTCCGGTTTCGGAACTCACCGCCGTTCCGTTTTGAATTGCGTTGAATTCTTCCGTCGAAAGCGGTTTTTTGTCGTGGCCGCCGGCAAGAGTATAAAGATACAGCGGACGAATGAACGGCGTTTTGTTCCATGCTCTTCCGGTTATGCCGTGCTCAGAAAAAGCAAGAAGATCATAGTCCTGAGCATAGGCGGCATAAATCATGTTTTTGAAGCTTTCGCTTCCGTCCGAAACAGCCGAATGAGTGTGAAGGTTTCCCTTATATGCATTCATTTTTTCCCAGTCAACGTTCCCGTAAGGAGACGAAAGAACGAACTCCCCTTTTTCCTCCGCGGCAAAAGCCGAAACGGCGAAAAAACTCACTGTGAGACTCAATACCAATAAAACCGAAATTATCTTTCTTTTCATTTTCAATACCCCCAAAAATAAATCCTTAAAAATTATACAACAATCGCTCATAATAAATCTATTGGCAAATTGCTTGAAATTACCGCCTTGATTTATATCATTATAAATCGTTTTCGAAACAATAAAGTAATCATAATTCCACGACTGCCTTTTACCAAAAGAAGCGGTCTGCACCGAATCGGTGCAGACCGCTTTGATTTTAAGTTTCAAACTTTCATTTCATCGAAGTCTGTTTTGATTTATGCGATTTTGAACTTTGAAAAAATATTTCTGATCCAAAGAATCGCCTTGTTGAAGAAGTCGATGAACTTCTGAAGGAAGGAGCTGACTTTGTGCGAATCGTCTTTGAAAAGTTCTTCAAGAACGGTTGCAATGTTCTTGATGTTTTCAAACATTGAACCCATTGAACCGCTGACGCTGTCAAAACCTTCAATTCCGCCGAGTCCTTCAAAAACGTTTTTGATTTTTTCGGTCACAAGATGCTTTGAATTGTCGATTGCGTTCACTCCGGTGTTTACTCCGAAGAAAACATAGAACAAAACGAAGAGAACCTGGTCGGCGTCGCCGAGCGTTTTCAGAAGGTCAAGAGTCTTTTTGACAAGATTCATTGACTTTTCGTCAAGTTTTCCTTCAAGTGACTTGAGATAAACATCGGTGTTGTCGCTGAACATGAGGGTGTTGACAAGCATTCTGAGCATGATTGTTACGAATTCGGGAGTCATTGTTTTTTCGGTTTCAAGCTTTATCGCTTTTTCTCCGTTAACGCTGACATATTCCTTTGCCGTTCCGAGCGACATGATTGCTGAAGCAAGCTCCGAATAGCCCGGCATTTTGATTCCGTTTCCGACGTTCGCAAGTGCATCGGCAATAATTTCTTCAAGATTGAGGTTAATGTTGATATAAACCTCAATAACGGGTCTGATTACGTCAACGGCAACATAAAGCGCTCTGAGAACGTTGTCAACCGCCTGCTGAAGTCCGCCGATACCGATGAAATAAATGATGTTCGGAAGAAGCTCAATAATATTATTGATCGGATCGGCCGAAACGCTGTCAATGAGGGAAAGAAGCGGATTGAGAACGGCATAAACCATCTGCTCGTCGCCAAGGGTTTTGAAGGTGTCATACGGAGTAATGTCCGCCTGATTGCAACCGATTCCTTCAAGGAGCGGAATAATCGCGCTGTTATAACCGTTATAGCCGTTAAGGTCAACCGTTTTGAGAAGCTTCAACGTGCTTCCGTCAGCCGAGTCAATGAGAAGGACCTTAAGAAGCGGAACGAGAGGAAGAACGTAAGAAACAAGCGATTTCACAAAAGCGTCTTTGTTTCCGTTTTCAAACTCCGGAACGGTGTAATTGAACAGCGAATCAAAAATTTCCTTAACGTCAAGGTCAGCAAAATTTGCAACGATATCAATGACGTTCTGATAATTCTTGAAGAAATTGTTGATGAAATCAACGAGTGCCTGAAGGTTTTCCTTTGTATAAAGGTTAAGAATTACATTTTCAAGTTCCTTTGAAATGTCTTCGTGGCCGAGAATGCAAAGGAGTTTGTTGACGAACGGAACAAGGTTGTCCGAAACATACTGTGCCTTGTCTTTTGTCCAATACGAGGAATAGCGGACGGCTTCTCCCTGCATTTCAAGTTCGGCCTTTTCCTCATCGGAAAGCTTTGAAGAATCAACGGTTTCTTCCGGTTCGGGAGCGGTGATTTCAGGATAAACAAATTTCGCCTGAGGATACTTAACGGGATTGAGAAGTTCAACAACGGCAGCGGCAACGTCACCCGCATTTCCGATGTTAAGCGAATAAATTACGGACATTATGCTTTCAAGCCGTTCTTCATCGGTGACGAACTTTGAAAGAATTGCCCTCATTCCCTCTTTGTCTCCGAGGAGTTTTGCAACGTAAGTGAGAATGTAATAAGCAACGTCGGCCTTGTCCGCCTTGATTGTGTATGCCTTTCCTTCCGGAAGAGCGCTGTTGTCATAGATATAATCTTTTCTGATTGTTTCTCTTTCGGTGAGAGTTCCGGCCGTTGCAAGCGTTCCGACGTCAATTTCCGGAAGGTCAAGACCGAGAAGTTCAAGAATTCCGTCCAGTCCCTTTGAAAGATCGAGTCCGAAGGCTTCCTTAATATCAAGCATATCACCGACGGAAATCGAAACTCCGTCGCTCAAAACCGAACCGACAAGGTCTGCCGATGCGTCATAAGAGATTGTCGTTTTGAGCATATTGAGAATAGGCGTAACCATATCAAACGAAAGCGCATAAATCAAATTCGGAAGAATCGAAACAATTGAGTCAACGGGCTTTTCCGCAATTTTGTCAACGATTGAAAAAATCGGCTCAAAAATTGCTTTTGCAACGTCATAAAGGTCGGTATAGCTTTCAACCTCTTTTGCAGTCGGGAAATCGGTTGCTCCGAGCGCTTCAAAAACGGGAGCGAGCATATTTGCATAGCCCGAGTTTGCGCTTGCTCCGAGCTGAAGGGCAACATTGAGAGTGATCGTGATGAGAATCGTCACCGAACCGGTAGCCATATTTTCAACCTTTGCCGGTTTCCACTCCTGATTGCAAACAAGAGCCATTGCGAGCGGTTTAAGTCCTTCCATACCCGCGGCAAACGCACGGTAAAAAGCTTCTGCCTTTTCTTCCGGCGCGGCCTTGTCAATTCCCCAATCAAGGGTCAAAGACGAAGTTTCTCTGTCATAAATCGCAACGGATTTCCAGTTCCTTCCGGCTTTCGTCAAAGCGTCCTTCGCTTCGGCATAAGTATCGGGAAGAAGCGCGGCAACCTGATCGGGATAAATGTCAAGATTGCCTTCGTGAAGGATTGAATAAAGGTCTTTGAGATAGTTGACGTCAACATCGATTCCGGAATACTTAACGGTAAGCGGAAGAGTTGACCAAACTTTTTCAAACTGCTCAAGAACAAGCGGATAAAGAATGTTCAAAATCGCATTGACCGTCTTGTCCGAGAAAACCGCTTTTTCAAGAACACCTCTCAAAAGCGTTTTGAGGTCTTTTCCGCCGATGAGGTTTTTGAACGTTTCGGATGAAAGGAAACTGTCGAGCGTATTAATCGTATTGAGAAGGTTTTCTTTCGTCACTTCATAAGCTTCGGTTTTAACCTTGTCGTCGGGATAAACGTCACGCTTTTCATAGGTAAGTTCACTCTTTTTGAAGCTTGAAAAACCGAATGTTTTTGCGTAATCGTTATATTTTTCATAGATTGCGGCTTTAAGTTCTTCATAGGTTCTCTTTGTTTCGTCGGAAACGAATGAGTCCTTGCCCTTTTCGGTGAGATAAGTAAGAATTTCGTCCTCAAGGCCGACAAAGGCGGCTTTGAGTTTTACGAAAATCACAATGCTTTCGATTTCCGACGGTCTTCCGATGAGGGTATAGATTTCATCCGCATAGCTCACCTGCGACGAGAAACGGTCGGCAAGGAGTTTATAAAGTGCGGTTTCAAAACCGTTTGCGCCCTCAACGGTTTTTCCGAGGAGACTCTGAGCCTTTTCTTCTCCGACGGAAACTTTGAGTTCATTATAAAAATCGGTGAGACCTTTGAGATTTTCCGGAATTTCCTCAATCAGTGCTTCGATTGAAGCGGTTTCCGTGTCCGCAAAGGACATTTCAAGATTCTTTGCAAAGAAGGAAACGAACTCATTCGTTTCGCAGAAAAGCGAAAGTCTAAGATCCGTGAGGTATTCGTATCCTTTGGGGAAGATTGTGTTTTTGACCTGTTCGCTGTACAGACCGATTGCGTCAATATAGCCGCAAAGAAGGGAGTAAACCGCCGTCTGCTCCTCAAGCGGAAGGTTTTTGTGAGTGTCTTTATATTCGTCATAAAGCGCATTTGCGGCGTCCGCCGTTTTTTGAAGGTCATACACTTTTACGTTATCGGTAAAGTTCGTGTAATAATCAAGGCTTATTTCGCCGTGTTTGTTGAGATATTCGAGAAGCTCGCTTCCGCCGGCCGAAAGCGAATTATAAATATCGCAAAATTCGTTGTAAGCGGAAAGCATTTCGTCGTAATTATAAGCGCCGTAATCAAAAACGCCGTAATTCGGGTTTGCTTCGCTGAACGCAGCCCATTTCTTTGCGATTGCAAGATAGGTTTCAACGTCCATTGCGCTTTGACAACTCTTGAGAAGATTGTCAACGGCGTCGGCTCTGTCGGAGAAGAGTTTTTCAAAAACGGTCTTTCCGCCGACGTATTCAACGATTGCGTCATACTTTTCTTTGAAGCCGTCATAGAACGCTTTCATTGTTCCGTTGAGGGTCATGTCGAGCATTTCCTCGTATGAAAGGCCAAAATTGACCGAATCAAGGTATGCGTCGTATGCGTCGAGCGTCTTTTTCACGTCGCTGTTTTTCTTTTCGCCGTCGGAAAGAGTCGGAACGGAACTTTTGGTGTTGATTACCGAATGGTAATGGTTGGTTCTAAAGAAACCGGTAGTATAGTTTTCACGGCTCATCGAAACGGTGTACGATGCGCTGAGAACAACCTCGTTTTCGACGTCCGCACGGGAGTTCTTTTCGGCAAGATAGCCTTTGTAATCATCGGTTGAAACAACCGTGATGTCATCCACTCTCGATGGAACATTGTTTTTGCTTGTGGTGTTGCTGCTGTGAGTATAGCTCACCTGCTCCATGCTGAGAACGTTTGAAAGGAAGGTTGCAACGTTGTAATCGGCAAACTCCTGCGCGCTCATATAGCCGGAATCAAGAAGGCTTTGGGTGAGCTGATCTCTGACTTCGCCGATATTGACGCAGTTTTGACCGGAGCCGTCGTTTCCGAAAGCGGCGTATTTTTTATACTTTGCCGAATCCTTCACCGCATTGTCAACCTTTTCAAGAAGAGCGCGGATTTCCGTGTATTCTTCATAAGTGCTTACCGTAATTTCGGTAAGGTTCGTTTTGACAACATTCGCACCGCTTCCGGAGGAAGTGTTGCTCACTTTTGTGTGGGAGGAAAGATTTTTGACCGTGTCGCTTTTCAGCGCTTTCGCAAGTTCGTCAACGGCTGTTTCTCCGTCCGCCGCAAAGGTTGTGAATGCGACCGAGAAGGTTGAAACAATCATAAGGACGGAAAGAATCACGCTGAGAAGTTTTTTCATGCGTTTCATCTCATAATCTCCTTTTGCATAAAAATTTCGACAATTAATGACGATATGTATATTTTATATCGGTACCTTAAATTGAAATTTAAATTGGGGAAATTATGAGACACTTTGAAAAGTTTGGAAGTTTTGCACATTTTTTTAACGTAAAATTCACGAATTCGACAAAATCAAATTAAATATTATAAAGATTCCTCTTTTACCGTACCAAATCAAAATGCAGAAAAAAGCCTCGATTCATTTAATTAACTATACTTTTTCTCTCATAAGCCCGTGACGGTTGCAGAAAGCATAAAGGTATCCCCGTCCTCTGACGGTGAAGCGGCACGAAGCGTCACCTTCCGGGTAAAGCTTCAAAAGCTCAACTCTGTCCGATGTTACATATGCGATAAAAGAGATATAATGTTCTTTCGTCATCTCGTGGTTCACCGAAACGAAGTAATCGTTTTCGATTCTTTGAACGGTAATTTTATGGCTTTCGTCCGGTTTCTCCGCTTCGAGCGGCGGAAGGGCAACTCCGCAGCAACTGACGGAAGCGTTTCCCGTTGCCGAAATCACGTTTGAACAGACCGGGCAGACATAAAAAACCGAACGAAGCATATTCGCCGAGCGGTTAAGGTTATTCACGGCGTTTCCGTTCATCAGCTCCGCAACCGAAACTCCGAGTGCCGAAGCAAGCGGTTCAAGAAGCGTAATATCCGGAAGTCCCTTTCCCGTTTCCCATTTTGAAACGGCCTTGTCGCTGACGCAAAGAGCTTCTGCAAGCTTTGCCTGAGTGAGTTTTTTCTTTTCGCGGAGCGTTTTTATTGTTTTGCCTGTGACATAAGCGTCCATTGGTTTTTTCTCCTTTCGTTCTTTCTGACGGTATTATAACAGCGGAAAAACAAAAGAGCAACCTACGCTCGGTAGAGTGAAGGTTGCCATTTGTATCATTTGCTTTTCAAAAGCTTGATTTCTTCGTCGGTCAGGTTCAGCGTTTTAATGAGGTCGTTTATGAAAAGGCTGCGCTTTTTTTCAATGATTTTGCGAAGAACCGAAACATTGCTTTTCCAACCGTTATAGCCGAGAGATTTCCAACGTTCGGTATGATACTTCATTTCATCGTCGATTTCGCTTATCATACCGTCAAAAATTTTCAAAAGCCGCTTTGTTGAAAACGTTGTGTTCAAATGCTCGGCGTGAATTTCAATCAGCCGCTTTCGGAACTTCTTGTTCTTGATGAGATTTTTCATAATCGTTGTGTCAAAAGCATTTGAAACGCCGTGGCCGTAAGGGTTCAGATAATTGCTCACGGAGCTTTGCTCATACGTTGTCGGAAACAGTGCCCAATCCGCGTCAAAGAAAATCCAACGCCATTTTGCCGTGTCTTTCCGTTCGCGCCAAAAACGTATGTTTCCGGTGTCTGTGTTTGAAAAGAACGATTCACACATCCAGTATGAAATCAGCTCGTCAATGTCAATTTGCGAACAGATATAATTATAAACGCTGTCGTTCGTAACATCATGGGTTTTGATATAATTCAAAAGCTTTTTGTATTCGGCGTCCGAACCGCTGTTTATAATATCGTTGCCCTTGATTATGTCAACGTTGTCTCCGTCGATTCCGTGATGGTTTTCAAGATAATCTTCGTCGATTTTTTCGCGAAGGTCATAGATTCCGTGGTATTTTCCGTTGACATAGCAGACAACGGGTTTGTAATCCATGAAATCAACGTCAATACTGCCTTTTATAACCTGTGAACAAAATGCGTCTCTGATGTGAGTGATTTCAAAATCCTGTCCGCTGTTGCGAAGAACAAGCGAGGAAAAAACGTTCACGTCGTTGTTTTCAAAAAACGGATAGCAAATTTCTCCGGGGCCGTACTTATCACGAAGTTTAATTTCAACGCTTTTTTGTTCAAGCGCACGGCTGAACTGGCCGAAGACGGAAATTCCCGCGTCAAAGGAAACCTGAGATTCCCCGTTCGCCGTCATGTATTCAAAATTAACCGGCCGTTCCCAGTTTTTCCAATAGTTTGCGCCCGTGTGAGGAAATTCTTCCGTATAGCCGGGTCCGTTCGCCCAAATTCCGGTTTTTGAATCATAAAGGTTGTCGTTGTCGGTAACGAGAAAAACGGTGTCAAGCTTGCTTTTTCGGCCGACGATGTATGTTGCGGTGACGGTATCCGAAGGAACAAACCCTTCTTTGAAAGCCCTTGCGCGAAGAACGGTTGTTTTTTTGATTGTTATTTCTCCGTTTAAAAGCTTTGATTTTTCTGTCGGAACGCTTCCGTCAAGCGTATATCTGATTTCTCCGCCGGAAGCGGTGACCGAAATTTTTTCGCCGCTTTTAACATAGGTGCTGCTTTTTGAAAAAACAGGGTTTGAAAGCGCTTTTGAAAGACTTCTTTTCGGATTCCTTTTCCCTGGTGTGCATGACGAAAAGTAAACGGTCGAATCGTCCGAATCAATGTTCCTTCCGGCGGCGAAACCTTCCGAAAGGCGGGAATATTCAAAGCTGTCGGCAATCACTCCGTCCGTGCCCGAAAGAAAAACAGTTTCGCCGTATCGGTTTAATCCGATGTCAAAATATACCGCTTTTTCCGTTGCAACGGTTTTGTCGGCGCAGTAGATTACGCAGTATTCGCCGGGAGCAACCGTTTTTTCGGGCAAGCTTTTAAAGCTCTCCGCTTTTTTTGAGTCGGAGAGCTTGTAATTCTTAAGGTTTATGCTTTTTTCGGAAGTGTTGAGAAGTTCAATGTAATCATAGGCTTTTCCGTCCGGAGCTTTTACGCTCGTGTTGACGGCGGCAACTTCGGTGATTACAAGTTCCTTACTTTTCGTTTTTGCGGCGCTGTCAACGCTTTCAAAAGAAACGGAGGAATTTTTCTTTCCCGGCGTTGCTTTTGAAAAAAAGGCCGTTTTTCCGTCGGCGGTCATTCCGCAGGAGAGGTTTGAAAAAAGTTCAAAAACTTCGATTGAAGAAACTTCTTTTTTATCTTTGTCAAAAAGGAAAAGGCCGTTTTCTTTTCCGCTCAGCCTGAACGAAGCGTGAAGCTCGCCTTTCGGTGCGGATTTTTCATCTTTGCCCGAAAGGAAAACGAGGAGATAGCCGTTCTTTTTAATTGTCGTGCCTTCCGGAAAGCTCCATTTTTCCTTTTCCTTTTCATCGTCAGAAAGGAAAAAGCCCGAAAGGTCGGCGTCGGTTTTTCCGCCGTTGAAAAGTTCGACCCAGCTGACAAAATCGCCGTCGCCGTCGGTGAGCGTCTGCGTTTTTGTTGTTGAATATTCGTTGATTACAATGTTCTTCGTGCCTTCGTCCTTTTCGGAAACGTCCGCTTCGTTTTTACTTTCCGATGAAGAATCATTTGCTTTTCCGGGAGTTGGAGCAGAAAAAATCTTTTGTTTTCCGTCTTTGTCAATTCCGAAAGAATTGTTCTCTTCAAGAATCGGAACGCTGAGGAACGAAACGAGGGAGCCGTCTTTTCCGTAAAGCCTTATTCCCTCGCCGCTTTTTTTGCTGATTTTGAACGGAACGTGAAAAACACCGGTTTCGGCGTCCGCTTTGAAAGTTCCGTCCGCAAAAAGAACGAGATATCCGCCGCTTTTGAGAACAAAGGACGGAAAAACGAACTTTCCGCTTTTCATTCCGTCGTCCGTCAGTGAAAAGCCTTCAAGATTAATATCCTCGCCGGACGGGTTGCAAATTTCAATCCAGTCGGAAAATTTTCCGTTTTCGTCTTTAAGAACGGAAGTGTTCGAGCTCATGACTTCCGAGATATAAACGTTTTTCGGGACGGATCCGGAACAACCGCATAAGAACAAAACCGGAATGAACAGAAGGAGGAAGAGCAATAAAAATTTTGATTTCTTTTTCATAGAAACCGTCCTTAAAATCAAATTGTGATTTCCCGGGCCGTTGCCCGCGTGACCTTGATGAGGTCGTTGGGATTGAGAATGATTTGGGTTCCGAGTGCGCCGCCGCTGATAATGATTTCGTCGAACGAAAGAGCCGACGAATCGATAACGGTTGAAAACTGCTTTTTCATTCCGATTGAAGTGCAGCCGCCTCTGATGTAACCAGTAACGGCGCGAATATCCTTAACGTGAACCATTTCAATGCTCTTTTCGCCGACGGCTTTTGCGGCGGCTTTGAGCGAGAGTTCTTTTTCAATCGGAATCACGAAAACGAAGTACTCCCCGCTTTTGCCCTTAGTGACGAGCGTTTTGAACGAGGATTCGTGCGGTTGGGAAAGCATATCGGCAATATGAACACCGTCGATGAATTCGTCGCATTCATAATAATTGACTTTATATGAAATTTTGTTTTTGTCAAGAATACGCATTGCGTTCGTTTTTTGATTTTTGTCTTTTGCCACGAAAAAACACCTCTGATGTTTGACTTAATGCATTATATAAGTTATAATATCACATTGAAAGCCCGATTTCAAGAAGTGAACTTAATTATTAAGCCGATACTCCGAAACACCCGAAATTTTTCAAACATTGCGTCATCCGAATGCATTTCATCATTATCAAACGCATTCAGGCTTTCATCGTATTTTTATTGGGTGTTCCGGAATGTTAAAGTCTGGAGATGTTCTTTTGAGCGAAAGTATACTCATGTGTCCGGTTTGCAAAAAGCCGCTTTCAAAAAACGGACGCTCTTACCGCTGTTCTTCCTCTCATAATTTTGACGAAGCGAAGGAGGGTTACGTCAACCTTCTTTCCGGCTCGCATAAGCAGGGAGAGCTCATAGGCGACAACAAAATTATGGCTCTTTCGCGCCGCGATTTTTTGAATAAAGGTTATTTTTCCGCTCTGGCGGACGGGGTCTTCTCCGTCTTGAAGAGCGAAAATTTTGAAAATCCGACCGTTCTTGACGTTTGCTGCGGAGAGGGCTATTATTCCGAATATCTTTCAAAAAGAGCCGAATGTTCGCTTTACGGGTTTGACCTTTCAAAAAATATGGTTCGCCTTGCCGCAAAGCGAAAACTTGACGCTGTCTTTTTCGTCGCGAACCTTTCCCACATTCCGGTTTTCGACGGTTCGGTTGATTTTGCGTTTCATCTTTTTGCGCCGTTTCATGACTCGGAGTTTTCACGGATACTCAAAAAAGGCGGAGTTCTTGTGACTGCCGTTCCAGGGAAGGAGCATCTTTGGCAGCTCAAAAAAGAAATTTATGACACACCGTATTTCAACGACGAAAAGCTTCCCGAAAGCAGTCTCACACTTGAAAAAACAATTAAAATCAAAGACACGGTTAAAATTGAAAACAACGCTGACATCATGAGCCTTTTCGGAATGACTCCGTATTATTACAGAACTTCAAAAGAGGGAATTGAACGCGCCGAAAAACTTGAATCGCTTGAAACAAAGCTTGAATTCGTTCTCGGTGTATACAGGAAAAACTGAAAAAAAGATTAAAAAAGTTACAAAAAGACTTGACATTTTTGTGTTCTCTTATTATAATATCCAAGTACTTGAAACATTTGGGGGTATAGCTCAGCTGGGAGAGCGCTTGAATGGCATTCAAGAGGTCAGCGGTTCGATCCCGCTTATCTCCACCATATACGGATTAAGCTGTAAAAAGCTCCGTCTCGGTCGCCTCGCCGTGTAAAAATCTGAGGTCTTTTTTTTACATTTTATATTTACGCGGAGGTGGCGGAATTGGCAGCATAGCGGCCGAGCGCTGCCGGTGGCAGATGAAGCGAGGGCGATATGGCGCAGCGGTCAAAGGATGAAGGCTTTTTTGAAAAGCCGAACAGGCTTTGGGAACCGCAAGTGTCACGCGGAGCGCGTCTGACAAGTCCGCAATAATTTTACAATTTAATATCTACGCGGAGGTGGCGGAATTGGCAGACGCGCTGGATTCAGGTTCCAGTGGTAGCAATACTGTGTGGGTTCAAGTCCCATCCCCCGCACCAAAAAAGCAGTCCTTTCGGACTGCTTTTTTATTTGAAAAAATCAACGTCAGAGCAATTTTTCAAAAAGCCGTTGCAACGTGAACACAAACCATTGCAACGGCCTTCTTTTTATTCCGGCTTTTCAAACGAGATTTTTCCGAGCTTTCCGCTTCGGTATTCGTCAAGAATCATCACCGAGGCGCGCTCGGTGTCGGTTTCCCCGCCTCTGATGAGCATTCCCCTTTTCCTTCCGATGAGTTCAAGAAGTTCATATTCTCCGAGCGAGAGATCTTCCTCTTTGAGCTTATACCGTTCACAAAGAAGATTTCCGTAATCGGCGGAAAGAACCGAAAGAAGGCGCATTGCCATCGTCTCGCTGTCAACAACGTCGTCTTTGACCGAACCGATGAAAGAAAGTTTATCGCCGACTTTCGGGTCGTCAAACTTCGGCCAAAGTACACCCGGTGTGTCAAGAAGTTCGATTCCGTTTCCGATTGCGAACCACTGGTTGTGTCTTGTGACACCCGGTCTGTCGGCAACCTGAGCACGGCTCTTTTTCGCCATTCGGTTGATGAACGAAGATTTTCCCGTGTTCGGAATTCCCACAACCATCACGCGAAGCGCCTTTCCCGGCATTCCTTTTTCTTCATTGCTTTTGATTTTATCGGCAAGGACCCTGCGGACGAGCGAATGATACTGAGAAAGACCCTTTCCGCTTCGGCAGTCAACGGCGATTGCCGTTTGTCCGTGCTTTCTGAAATATTCAATCCATTCACGGGTTGTTTTTTCATCAGCCATGTCACACTTGTTGAGAAGAACGATTCGCGGCTTGTTTTGAGTCAGTTCGTCGAGTTCCGGGTTTCGGCTGCTCAGGGGTATTCTTGCGTCAAGAAGTTCCGTCACGCAGTCAACGAGCGGAAGGCTCTCTTTGATGAGGCGCCTTGTTTTCGCCATATGGCCGGGAAACCACTGAACAATCTGCTTTTGTGAATCGGGCATGATAAGCACTCTCCGTAATACAAATTTGACAGCGTGGAAAAAGGCACGCTGTCATAAGAAATTTTTCACTGTTCTGCGGATGCGTTAAGTTCCGCTTTTTCAACTTTCCACTCTTTGAGCGGATTAACCTTCAGGCGCGAACCCGTCATTTCATCAACCGAAAACGGTTTAAGCTTGACAACGCCCATTATATAGTCTTCGGCAATGAAGCCGATTTTGTCGCTTCGGCTGTCCGTTGAACCCTGGCGGTTATCACCCATCACAAAGACGTGACCTTCCGGAACGGTGAGCGGAAAATCAATTCCTTCGTTGTTGAGCGTGAGATTATTGATATACGGTTCATCAAGAACCTTTCCGTCAACGGAAACTTCTCCGGTTGAAAAGTCAATGTCAACAACCTGATTTTCCGTTGCGATGATTCTTTTTACGATCGGTTCGTCGAACCAGTTCGGCTGAGTGATAATCACAACCTGGCCGTACTGCGGATTTTTGTCGTATGCCGAAACGATGAGCCAGTCTCCGTCATGAAGAGTCGGAACCATTGAAGAACCGGAAACGCCGACGACACGGAAAAAGAACGTGAAAATGACCATAATCGTAACAATCGCCGAGGCAAGAACGGACGCCATGTCGTAAAGATTGATTACCGCCTTTTCACGGGAAGTGAGTTCGCTTTTTTCTTTTCTTGTGATATCCATCAAATGATCACCCTTTTTAAAGAAAATGAGAAAAGGGAGAAAGCTCAATAAAAGCTTCTCCCATTTTGAACGCTTTATCAGCCGAGCTTTTCCTTAACCTTTGCAGCCTTACCGACTCTGTCACGAAGATAATAAAGCTTGCTTCTGCGAACTTTACCGTTTCTGACAACGTCAACAGCAACAACGTTCGGTGAGTGAACGGGGAAAACTCTTTCAACACCAACGCCGTAAGCAACACGGCGAACGGTGAAGGTTGAAGAAATTCCGCTGCCTCTCTTGGCGATTACGGTTCCTTCAAACATCTGAATTCTTTCTCTTTCGCCTTCACGGATTTTTACGTGAACACGAACGGTTGAACCGATGTTGATTTCGGGTACTTCAGCTTTAAGGCTGGGATCCGAGATAAGTTTGAGTGCGTCCATTGGTTTTTTCCTCCTAAATTCTGCCACGTTCGTGCCCTTCAAAAAGAGCAGAGGACCGCTTTTAATATTACAGACTGAATTCAGCCGGCATCAAACCACGCCGCAATGCGACGGATACAAATGCTTTAATATATTAGCACAACCGGCAAATTATTTCAAGATCTTTTTCGATATTTTTTTGATTTTTTCAAAAAAATCTTCATCGTTTGCTTTCGATCCATTCTTTGATGAGCGGAAGGCTTTCTTCTTCGGCTTCAAAGGTTTTGCTTTCAATTTCGTCCTCGCTCCGGCAGGAAAAGCTTTTCGTTCCGCGATAGACGGAAGCTTTGATATACTCCCCGCCCTCTTCGGCCTTTTCGATGAAGATTGCGTAATTGAAAAGTTCGTCCGAAAAACAGCCTTTCTGAGGATCGGTTCCGAGCGAACCGAAATATTTATTATAGGTTCCGCCGATTCTTGAACCGCCGATGAGCCAGTCAAGACGGGGAACAATGACCTCGCTGTTCATAAAATTACTCCTTTTTGTCGTTTGGATTTTCCGTAATACGCTTTCCGCCGGCGGAGTAGCCGTAGCCGTAACCGCCGTAAGAATCATAGCCTCCGTAGCCGTGTTTTCGCCCGCCGTAGCCGTATCCGTTTCCGGAATAGCCGTATCTTCCGCCGCCGTAATATCCGTAACGTTTTCCGTAGTAA
>JAUNFH010000090.1:4619-8766 GCA_030525185.1 Clostridia bacterium | reverse complement strand
ATGGGAAAGAGCCGGACAGCCGACCGAAAGGCAGGCTTTGCAACCGACGCACTTTTCAAGATTGACTTTGAGCGGTTTTTCATGCTTGACGGTTTTGAGAAGCGCACACGGGCGACGGGAGATAACGAGCGAAGGTTCTTTTTTTGCAAGCTCTTCTTTGATTACCGCTTTTGTTGTTTTAACGTCAAACGGATCGACAACGCGGACGGAATTAATTCCGATTGCGTGCGCGAGCGCTTCAAGGTTGACGGCAACGGTCGGGTCGTTTCTGATTGTGAGACCGTTCGCCGGATTGTTCTGGTGACCGGTCATGCCGGTGATTGAGTTGTCAAGAACGATTACGGTTGAAATGCCTTTGTTATATGCAATGTCAATAAGTCCGGTGATTCCCGAATGAATGAACGTTGAATCGCCGATTACGGCAACGCTCTTTGCCGCCTGAGCTTCGCCCCTTGCGGTATTGAAACCGTGAAGTGCGCTGACCGACGCACCCATGCATACACAGCTGTCCATCATTGAAAGCGGAGCCTGAGCGCCGAGGGTGTAGCAACCGATGTCGCCGCTGACATAAAGATTGAGTCCTTTGAGCGAATAGTAAAGTCCTCTGTGCGGACAGCCGGCGCAAAGAACCGGCGGACGCGGCGGAATTTCATCGGGGAAAGTGAGAACTTCGGCTTCTTCGCCGAGGAGTGCTTTTTTAACCGTTGCCTGCGAAAATTCGCCGAGGGGCGAGAAAATGCTCTTGCCTTCAACCTGAACGCCGATTGTTTTGCAATGGTTTTCAATAATCGGGTCAAGTTCTTCGATTACGACAACTTTTTCAACGTTCTTTGCAAATTCTTTGATAAGCTTCACGGGGAGCGGATTGACCATTCCGAGCTTTAAAAAGCTTGCTTTTTCGCCGAGTGCTTCGCGCGCATAGGTGTATGTTGTTCCGGCGGCGATTACGCCGAGCTTTTTGTCAAAATATTCGACGGTGTTTACACCGAGATCCACCGCTTCGGTGTCTGCCCATTCGGTGAGGGCGGCGGTGCGGTTTTCGACTCTGACGTGCGCACCCTTTGCCATTGCGGGCATCATGACGTTTTTCATGACGTCCTTTTTATATTCTTTGAGTTCTCTTTCCTCGCGCGGAGAAAGCGTGACAAGCGAACGGGAGTGCGAAACCCTTGTTGAAAGTCTGAGCAAAAACGGAGAATCAAACTTTTCCGAAAGCTCATACGCAAGCTTTGCAAAATTGAGACACTCGCTGCTGTCGGAAGGCTCAAGCATCGGCGTTTTTGAAGCGATTGCGTGGTGACGCGAATCCTGCTCGTTTTGAGAAGAGTGCATTCCGGGATCGTCGGCAACGGCGCAGACCATTCCGCCGTTTACACCGATGTAGGAAGCGGTATAAAGCGGGTCGGCGGCAACGTTGAGACCGACGTGCTTCATTGCGCAAAAGCTTCTTGCTCCGCCGAGCGACGCGCCGAAAGCGGCTTCAAAGGCAACCTTTTCGTTCGGCGCCCATTCGCAGTACATTTCGTCATACTTCGCCGCGGCTTCGGTAATTTCCGTGCTGGGCGTTCCGGGATAGGCGGAAACAAAGTTTACTCCGGCTTCAAAAAGCCCGCGGGCAACCGCTTCGTTTCCGAGTAGAAGAGTTTTTTTGTCCATATGTTTTAACCTCTTTTTGAAATATCTGTTGTCTGATTATCTTTTATTTTACTTGCTTTCGCCTCTCAAGTCAAGGACCCTCTTTGCTTTTCCGGTGAAGCGCTCAAGCGTTTTCGGTTCAACAAGGCTGACTTTGATTTCAATGCCGAGAATCGTTTTGATTCTGTCGTGAATCGTTCTGCGAAGCTTTTCAAGTTCGGAATAGATTTCAAGGAGCGACGCATCAATAAGTTCAACGCGAACTTCAAGCGTGTCCGCAAAACCTTCTCTGCGGACAACAAGCTGATAATGCGGTCCGATTGAGGTGATTCCGATGAGCGCGCTTTCAATCTGAGACGGGAAAACGTTGACTCCGCGGATTTTGAGCATATCGTCGCTTCTGCCGATAATTTTGCTCATTCGGGCGGTTGTTCTTCCGCATTCGCAGGGTTCGTAATTTATGTTCGTGATGTCTCTTGTGCGATATCTTATCATCGGAATTCCACGCTTTGTGAGATTGGTAACAACAAGTTCTCCGGTGCTTCCCGGTTCAAGAACATCGCCTGTCTGCGAATCGATAACCTCGCAAAGGAAGTGGTCTTCGTTGATGTGAAGGCCGTTTCGCATATAGCATTCTCCGCTCATTCCGGGGCCGTTGAGTTCGCTCATGCCGTAATTATCCGTGCAGAAAAAGCCGCCGCCCCAACGCTCTTCGATTTGGGTTCTCATTTCGGGCGTGCAACCTTCCGAGCCGAGAAGGCCGAGTTTGAGTTTATAGTTATCCATCGGGAATTCATTCGCTTTTTCTCTTGCGGATTCCGCAAGATACAAACAATACGACGGCGTTGCAACAATTGCGTCGGTTCCGAAATCACGCATGAATTTAAGCTGCTTTTCCGTGTTTCCCGAAGAAGTCGGAACAACGGTTGCGCCGATTTTTTCAAGTCCGTAATGAAGTCCCAATGCTCCGGTGAACATTCCGTAACCGAAACAGATTTGAACAACCGTTTCCTCGGTTGCTCCGGCGGCGGTGACGAGGCGGGCAACCTGCTCGCTCCAGTTTTCAAGGTCTTCTCTCGTATAACCGACAACGGTCGGGTTTCCCGTTGTTCCGGAAGAAGCGTGGATTCTCACAAGTTCCTTTTTCGGAACGGCAAAAAGACCGAACGGATAATTGTCGCGAAGGTCGGTTTTCGTTGTGTACGGAATATATTGAATATCCGAAAGAGTTTTGATTCTGTCGGCTGTGATGTTGTTTTTTTCAAATCTGTCGTGATAAAACTTTACGTTTTTGTCGCAATAATCGATGAGCGCTTTGAGCCTTTCAAGCTGAAGCTTTTCAAGGTCGGCGCGCTTCATGCATTCCATCTCTTTGTTCCAAATTCTGCGTTCCATTTTTTGAAGCATCCTTTCAGAATTTTAATGATAAGTGAGTGCTCACTTTTGCAATTTAAATCATTATAGCAATAAAAACGAAGTATTTATATTTATTTTGGAAAAATCTCAACTTTATTTTTTCCGTTGATTATATAACAATCCGGCCTGCACAAGCGTATGGGAGAAGAGAAAAAAGGCGGTTTTTTTTAATAATTCATGCGCTAAAAAAGACAGCCTTAGTGAGTTCGTCAAAAAGACCTGTTTTTCCGCATACTACAAAAAAAGACTGCCGCAGTTTTTGCGGCAGCCGTTTTGTTATCTGTAAGTTACGTTGAGTGTCTGAGTGTTTGAACCGCTCATCACAATGTTGAAAATGAACATATTCATGTCCATGCTCATCGGCGCTTTGATTGAAAGCTTTGTGAGCTTTCCTTTTGCGTTTGCGGTGGCTTCAATGACCGTTCCGGTCAGCGCAAGCTTCATTTCAATTCCTTCAACGCCGTCCATGCCCATGTCAAAACTGCTCAGTGTTTCGGAAACGGAAGCGTTGCCCGGAGTTGCGGAGAACTTCTTTCCGTCAAACTTTGAGCTTTCAGGCTTGAGGACAATCGTAAGCTTATATCCGCCGTCCGAGGTCTTAACGGTTTTTGCGGATTTGATATAGTTCGCTTTGAGTGCGGCGGTTTTGCTTTCCGGCGGAACAAATTCGTTGAGAGTCATGAACTTTTCTCCGCCGAGAGGAGCCTTTCCGTTCGTGAAAACAAGGGTTTCCGAAGAATTTTCCTTGATTCCTTCCTTCATTTCCTTAAGCTCGTCTTTTGCGATGGTGTCAAGAATTTTCGGATATTCCGTCAGCTTCATGTTAAGCGCAACGTCTTTTTTAATCGTTACATTCTTCTCTTTTTTGAGGTTGTTGATGAGAGCATTGTAACGTGTTGCGGCCGCGGCATTGATCTGGGCGGTGTTGTTCGTCTTCGCCTTGACGGTAACCGTGCAGACATAAGCTTTTCCGCCGACCTTTGCGGTGATTTTCACCGTTCCGGCTCTGAGCGTTTTGACAACGCCCTTCTGGCTGACCGTTGCAATTTTTTTGTTTGAAGTGTACCACTTGACGGTGCGCTTCGTTCCGTTCAGC
>JAUNFH010000090.1:0-4609 GCA_030525185.1 Clostridia bacterium | reverse complement strand
AACGGTTTTTTTCGTTGCCGAAAGTTTCGGTGCGTCAACGCCGACAGCGCATTTATATGTTTTCTTTCCGACTTTTGCGGTGATTACGGCCTTTCCTTTTCCGACGGCCTTAACAACACCTTTTTTCGTGACTGTTGCAACCTTTTTGTTTGAAGTTGCCCATTTCACGGTCTTCTTTGTCCCACTCAGTTTCAATGCATAGGTTTGACCGACGGCAAGAACGATTTTCGTCTTGTTCAGTTTCACCGATGCGGCCGATGCCTGGAACGCGGGAATGAGGAGCGTCACGGTCAGGACAACGGCGGAGATAACAGCCATAAGTCTTTGTGCGATTGATTTCATAGTATCATCCTTTCTTCGCATTTTTTCAGCGGCCGGAAAACCGACCCGACTGTTGATTCGATTATATATCCGAAAGAAAGGTTTGTCAATGAAAGCGGGGTAATTTCAATTGTTAAAATTATCCTTAAAAATCAAAAGAAGAAAGTTCTTACGGTCTGCAACGTTTGCAGGGCTGGTATCCCCTTGCTCTTGCGTTGCTCCTTGAAATTGCGATTTTTGACTTTCTGAGACTTGAGCAGGTTCCTCTGTGATATTTTTCGCCTGTTCTCGTGATATAAACAGTGTCGGAAGTTGTGTTTCCGTAACTTCCGCCGGAACCGTTTGAAGAGGATGACGGCTTTGCGGTGACGGTAACTTTGCAATTGATTCGTTTTCCGCCGATTTTTGCCGTGATGTATGCCGTTCCGGCTTTATAGGTTTTGACAACGCCGCTTTGACTGACTCGGGCAACGCTCGTGTTGCTCGAATACCACTTCACGTCCCGCTTTGTTCCGCTGACTTTGAGAGTGAACGATGTTCCGGCTCTGACGCTTTTTTTCGTTGCCGAAAGTTTAGGGTTGTCAACAGTCACGGCGCACTTATATTCTTTTTTTCCGACCGTTGCGCTGACGGTTGCCTTTCCGGCTCTGACGCCTTTGACAACGCCGCTTTTTGAAACGGCGGCAATCTTGCTGTTCGACGTTTTCCATTTCACCGTTTCATCCGTTCCGGTAATTTTCAGCGTATAGGTTTTTCCGACCGCAACCGTGATTGTTTTTCTTGAAATTTTCACCGTTGCCGCCGACGCTTCAAACGCCGGAAGAAAAGCCGTTGCCGAAAGAATCAGAGCGAAAACGAGCGACAAAAACTTTTTTGAAAATGACTGAGTTTTGGTTTCCATTGAAATCTCTCCTTTGTTTTTTATTCTTTTTCAGCCGTTTTTCTGTTGAAAAACTTCACTTATTATAATTCCAAAAGCAAAGAAAGTCAAGAAAAAAATAAAAAAAAGAAAAAAAATCACCGCCTTCGGTCGGAAAGCGGCGATTCATTTTTTCGGATACGGCGAAGGAACGTTCGTCCGACCGAGAAGATAATCGGTACTTGTGTTATAAAAATCGGCAATCGCAATCAAAGTTTGAGTCGGAATGTCACGTTGGCCGAGTTCATAATTGCTGTATACCTGTTGAGAACAATTCAAAACGCCGGCAAGCTGTTTTTGAGTGAGATCCTTGTCCTCCCTCAGGTCTCTTATTCTCCTATACATCACCCATCACCCGAAAAATATTATAGCAAACCGCAAATTGCGGTATTGACTTTTAATGCATTTTGCGGTAAAATTAGTCTCAGGTATTAAAAATCAAGCGTTTCGCTCTTTTATGATGGGCAGAAAAAAACGGAAAAATACCTCTTTAAAAATTCGGTTGCCGCCGCCCGAATGCCCTTTCGGCGTTCCTTTGCGGTAACATACACACCCCAAAAAGGATTGCCCGGCAAAAGCCTTCGGCAATCCTTTTTGTTTTCCCTTTCGGCGAGACGTGAAATACGCCTTGCGGCGGATGAAGTTTTAAAAACCGTTTGGCGTTCTCACGTCGGGCATCCTTCAACGTATTTTTTAATCTCTGCGGCGCGCTCCTCAAGCTCGCTTTTTTCTTCGTAAAGGACGCATAAAATTGAATTGAGCCGTTTCACCTCGCTTTGATTTGCCTTTGCAATCGCTCCCGAAAGGAGCTTTCTGTAATGGGCGATTGTGTTTTTTTGAACGGCGATGGAATTGTTGTAATCGTCATAAAGCTCTCCGAATGTTCTCAACCGACGTCCCCCTTTCAAATTGCAACAAGAGTCGGTTTTCCGGTCACTCTGTCACGAAGGATCCGCTCTTTTCCGAAAACGATGTAATCGCTTGTAACTCTGAAAAAGGCGGCGAGCTTTTTCAGCTCAATCATTGTGAGCTCCTTTCCGCTTTTTTCAATCGCCGAAAGTCTTTCCGTGCTTATTCCCGTCAGAGACGAAACCTCGTTTCTTGAAAGATACTGTTCCCTTCTCAGCCGTTCGACTCTTTCTCCGATGCTTTCGAGTGCGGAATTTCCGGGTCTTGCGGAAACGTCCTTTTTAATGAGCAAAATTGCCTTCGTCGAAAACTCGTCACCGTAGCGGTATTCGAGAGCATATTTCAGCTTTTCATAAATAATCGAATTGATTTTTTCAAAGCGTCTGAAAACCGTTGAGCGGTCAACGCCGATGATTTCGGCAATTTCGTCTTTTGTTTTTCCCTGATACCAATGAAGGGAAATCAGCAGTCTGTCCCTTTCGCAAAGTTCGTTTTTGATTACTTTTCGGACAAGGCGGTTCAGTTCGTCCTTCCGTTTTCTGAGAATATAATCATCAATTTCTCCGTTTTCCTCCGCTTGCCAAAGAGCGAATGCTTCCTTTGCTTTAATTCGGTCAAATTTTTCAAAACTGCTTTCCGACAATATTTTTTCCTTCTTTCTTTTTTGATTTTGCCGAATGCCGCGGCGCACGAAAAAAAGGAGAGGTTTTTTCTTTTTTCGTGCTTTTCGTCCGGTCTTTTGGATAAGAAACTCCCAATTTGCCAAACATTTGTTCGGTTACACTTTTAATTTTAGGCACAAAACAAAAACTTGTCAAGCGTTTCCGAAAAAATCCGGCGGTATTTTTTTCCGATTTCATCAAATATGTTATATTTTTTCACTAACTCCCAAAATTCGGACTTTGGTCAAAACAGACGGATATAAAAAAGCCGCAACGGAAAACCGAAGCGGCGAAAAATATTTTCAAAATTTTTCAGTTGTTTTCAATAAGGCAAACGGCATGGGCGGCAATTCCTTCGCCCTTTCCCGTGAAGCCGAGCCCCTCCTCGGTTGTTGCCTTCACGCTGACGTCCGAAACGGAAACCGAACACGCACGGGCGATATTTTTTCTCATTTCGTCAATGTGCGGTCTGAGTTTCGGCGCCTGACAAAGAACGGTTGCGTCAATATTGACAATGCGAAAGTTCTCTTTTTCGAGCCTCGAGCAAACTTTTTCCAAAAGGACGAGACTGTCTGCGCCCTCATATTCCGGGTCATTGTCCGGAAAAAGCTTTCCGATATCTCCGAGCGCGGCCGCACCGAGAAGTGCATCCGAAATTGCATGAAGAAGAACGTCCGCATCGGAATGGCCGAGAAGACCCTTTTCAAACGGAATTTCAACTCCGCCGAGGATGAGTTTTCTGTTTTCGGTGAGTTTGTGAACGTCGTAGCCGTGACCGATTCTCATCAAATCAGCTCCTTTACTGTTTTTTCAAATTCTTCAAATGTAACGAATGTGTTGAGTATTTTAATGAGCGAGGAAGAAGAAAGGTGCTCCGGAAGGGAAAGTTTTTTCAAAAGTTTTTTCCTTTTTTCGGCGCTGTTCGGCCGTCCGGAAAGTCCGTTTTCAAAAAGGTCAAGCGGCGTAATCAGCCGCCGTTTTTCGTTTGTGAGCGAGGCCGTTACCCCGGCTTTTTCAAAGGCTTCAAGGAGGACGGATTCTTTGATTCCCTCAACGCCGAGCTTTCCTTCCGCCGAAGCTTCGGTTTTTCTTTTTTCTTTTCCGAAAACGTCCGGAATGTAAACGTGAGTAATTTTATCCGCCGGAACAATTGAAGAAATGAAGTTTCGGATAACAAAACCCGCGCCGTCGCTGTCGGTGAGAACGATGATTCCCTTTTCCTTTGCGAGCGAGCGAAGGAGTTTTTGCTTTTCCTTGTTTTTGAAAATTCCGAAGCCGTCGGTTTTGATTATGATTCCGTCGATTATGTTTGAAAGTTTTATCACGTCGTATTTTCCTTCGACGATTACCGGTCTGTCAAGTTTAATCATACCTTTTCTCCGTTCGCAATGAGAAGAAGTTTGACCATGAGCTGTTCAATAATGAGCCTTTGCGACGTTCCCGTGCTTTTCAGCTTCAAATCGGCACGCGAAAGCTCGTCAAGGCAGGCACGAAGCGCCGAAATGCTCAGTTTTGAAGCGTCCCGCGCAGCATAACTGAGTGCAAACTCACGGCCTTTATAGTTAAAAAGCGAGGCGAGCGGCTGAGCCGTTCCCGTGCTTTCGCACGAAACTTTTGCCCGGTACATATCGACATACGTTCCGATTATTGAGCCGAGAATATAATTCGGTTCAACCTTCAGCGTGAAGAGCGAATCGAGAATGTCATATGCCTTTTCAAAATTTCCGCCGAGGAGCGAACGGGTCAGCGAGCTAACCTTTGCGTCAACGGTCTTGACGGCAACGGCGTCGATATGTTC
>JAUNFH010000089.1 GCA_030525185.1 Clostridia bacterium | reverse complement strand
GCCGAAAAACGAAGTGAAAATTATTTCGGAAGAAAGATAAATAAGCTGGTGCTTATATGAGCCGAACTCAACGAGATATTCCTTTTGCTCGTCCGTGAAAAGATGTTCGATTTCTTCATATGGCTTTGTGTAAACATAATATCTTTCGATTCCGTCTTTATGCTTAAAGTCGTTTTGGAACTGATAATAAGCATTATCCTTCAAAACGGACTGAAGGTCGGAATAAAGCCAAACGCGGTGGGCAAGGCGATAGTCAATCGCTTCAAGTTTGAGGTTATAAACATAGGTTTCCTTGTTGAAATTGAGCGCCTGCGCCTTTTCAAATTCGGCAATTTCCTCACGGGTTTTCTTTTCAAAAAGGAGCGAGTCATTATAATACGAAATGATATATCCGCCGCGGGCATAAGAATAAAAACGGATTTTATGTCTGAAAACGGCCATTCCCATGAAGTTGACGCGGACATCGAATTCATAGGAATCGACAACGGCCTTGAAAGAAATTTTACTGATTTTTTCCGGGTCAAGACTGTACTCGAAGCCGTAAACATTGTTCGTCATAATGTTCGTTGCGACGTAGCTGTAGCTTGAACGGTAAAGAGAAAGTTCCTTTTTTTCTTCCCCGTTTTCGACAACATAAAACTTCGGAGGACGGGGCATATAATCATAAATTCCCATTGCACATTCGCAACGGATTCTGAGCCTTCCGTCGTCAAGGGGAACGATTTTGATTATGCGAAGGGAAATACGCTTGTTTCTTTCAATCGTTTTTCCGTCGGCAACAACGTCCGCCGCTTCGTTATTGACATAAATCGTCGGATGCACGTTGGGCTTGAGGTTGAGCCAAAAATGAATATGCTTTTTGTTGATTGAGGGGTTTTTAACGATAATGTTCGTGTCAACCCTTTCAAGAAGCTTTTTGATTCGGTTCATTGCGTTTTCAAATTCAGCGCCCTCATAATGAAACGGAAAAAGGATTTTATTCGTCAGCTTCCAGCGAAGGTCATGGAAAAAAACAGCCTGAAAATACTTCGGAACCTTATCTTCAAAAAGAGAGAAAAGGTTTTCAAAATACCGAAGCGAACTTTCAAAAAGATAATAAGCATGGAACTTCGTTGAAACGCAGGAGCTTTCGTTGTCCCTGTTATACATATAACACGCCTGAGCGCAATAACCGATCATGAGTTTGTCCATAAGGATTCGGTTAATATATTCCTGATCCTCCTGGCTCGTCATTTTTTCATTGAAAAGCTCATTGTTTTCGCCCATGTTTTTGACGCAGATATTCATCGTTGTCTGAATGACATACGGATTTTTTTCAAGGTCAAAAACACCGGTATGAGTGAGAAGTTTGTGATAACGCGCATGGGGATTGAGGAGCGCTCCGTCCTTATACGGCTGAATATAATAAGTCACGAGGTCAACCTCGTCATAAACGCCGTCAAAAAAGTCAACAATACTTTCAACCGAGGCGGACGTGAGCTGGTCGTCGGAGTCGAGATACATGATATACTTTCCGACGCTCTTTTTGATTCCGAAGTTTCTTGCAACGGAAACGCCGGAATTTTCGATGTAATAATAATCAAAGAAATCGTACTTTTCGCAAAACTTTTTGCAGATTTCTTCGCTTTCGTCGGTTGAACCGTCGTTGACAAGAACAACCTGCATCTCGCTTTTTTTAATCGTTTGGCCGACGAGAGAATTGAGACATTCTTCAAGATAAGCCTTTGCGTTATATACCGGCACGATGACCGAAACTCTTTTTTGAAATTCCATCTTTCCTTCTCCCTTCGTCAAATTCCGATCATTGTTTTAAGAAGACGCTTTTTGCGAAGGCGGCGGAAGAACGATTCTTCCTTATATACCTCGCCGAGCTGAGAGAGCGCAAAATCGGTGACAACGCACTCTTTTTCGTCGAACATTTTTTTCTTTGTGAAACGCTTCACAATTGCTTTGAGCGCCTTCAAATGTTTTTCAAACTCTTCATATTCAATGTGCTTTTTCTTCATCAGCTTTTCTCTGTATGCGATAACCGTGTTGAAAACGGTGAAACTTTCGGCAAAAGAATAAGAAAGCAAAAGGAACATTGACTGAGAGCAATAAGTCAAATCTTCAAGCGTGATGTTATGCTTCACGATAATCTCGCTTTTAATCGCGTTGTTCCAAAGGGTGAAGCCTTCTTTCATATATTCCGCAAGAGTCCATTCGGACGACGTCGGATATCTCGGTGCGAACTTATCCTTCGTGAGCGAAGAAATGTTGAAAAGAACAACGTCCGAACCCGAGGAAAGAATCAAATCAACCGCGTCCGGAGAAAGAATTTCGTCATAGTTCACAATAACGCAATACTCCGTGTCGAGCTTCGGGAGAACCTTATTAAGGTTTTCAACGAAAGAAACGGCCTTTTTGATTTTTTTTACCTCAAACTGCGGATATTGTTCTTCAATCAAAAGCTTTGCCTCTTTCAAACTGCAAAGAGCAATGACTTTATAATTGCTGTTGTTTTGTCTTTCAATGCTCGCAAGGCAGCGCATAACCTGATTGACGTTATTCGTTGCTTTGACGATGAAGGTTACTCGTTTTTCCATTTTTTCCATCCTTTTTGAAAAGCCGAAAATTTAAGCGTGCGAATTTTCACAGAATATATGATACACGATTTAAAAAAAATGTCAACAAAAAAGGCCGAGATGAGCGCACGGAGAAAAACATTTACAGTTTTTTGACAAATTCCCGGCAGGTTACTTTGAAGTGACAGGGTTTTTCGTTTATTTTATGCGGATAACCAAAGAGAAACAGTTATACGATCGGAACTTTTATAAAAGACAGGCAGGCTTCAAAGGAAACTTTTTCTTGACCGTACCTCGTCTTCATGATAAAATCAAATCGGATTAAAATTCGTTTTTTAAGGAGAAAAAAGCGCAATGGAACTTTCGGAAATTCTTTCAAAAGTCGATCATACCGTTCTCGGTCCGGCTTCGACTTGGAACGACATCAAAACCCTTTGCGACGACGGCATAAAATACGGCTGTGCAAGCGTTTGCCTTCCGCCCTCATTCGTCAAAAGAGCAAAGGATTACGTCGGAGACAAAATCAAAATCTGCACCGTAATCGGTTTTCCGAACGGATACAACACAACGGCGGTCAAGTGCTTTGAAGCCGCAGAAGCCGTCAAAGAGGGTGCGGACGAAATCGACATGGTAATCAACATCGGCGCACTCAAAGACAAAGATTACGACTTTGTTTTGAACGAGATCAAAGCCGTTAAGGAAAGCTGCAAAGGAAAACTTCTCAAGGTCATCATCGAAACCTGCCTTCTCACCGAGGAGGAAAAAATCAAAATGTGCGAAATTGTCTCGGATTCCGGAGCGGATTTCATCAAAACTTCAACCGGTTTTTCAACCGGCGGTGCAACGAGAGAGGACGTTGCCCTTTTTGCCGCGCACGTCAGGCCGCACCTTAAAATCAAGGCGGCAGGCGGAATCGCAAGTCTCAAAGACGCGGAAGATATGCTTTCACTCGGTGCGTCAAGGCTCGGAACGAGCAGAATCGTAAAAATCGTCAAAAACGAAGAAGCACACGGCTATTGATTCAAAGGAGGAAAAGAAAATGCTCAACACACCGCACATCAATCCGCAAAACGAAATCGGTTTTGCAAAAACGGTTCTCATGCCCGGCGACCCGCTCAGGGCAAAAATGATTGCCGAAACGTTCCTCACGGACGCCGTTCTTGTCAACAACGTTCGCGGAATCCACGGCTACACGGGCTTTTACAAGGGTCACAAGGTTTCCGTAATGGCGAGCGGAATGGGTATTCCGTCAATCGGAATTTACTCGTTTGAGCTTTTCAGCTTTTACGGCGTTGAAAACATTATCCGCATCGGCTCCGCCGGAGGAATCGGCGAAGGCGTTAAGCTTCGCGACGTTGTTGCCGGAATCGGCGCAAACACAAATTCAAACTTCGGCGCGCAGTACGGCGTTACGGGAACGATTGCGCCCACCTGCTCGTTTGAGCTTCTTTGCGCGGCAGTCGATTCGGCGAAGGAAATCGGCGTTTCGCTCAAAGTCGGAAACCTTTACTCTTCCGACACGTTTTATGACGCGGACGAAAACAACCTCAAAAAATGGGCAAAAGCAGGCTCGCTTGCCGTTGAAATGGAGGCCGCGGGACTTTACCTCACGGCGATGCACCTCAAAAAGCGTGCGCTTGCAATTTGCACAATTTCCGACCTTCCGTTCACGGGCGAGGGCTGTTCGGCCGAAGAAAGGCAAAACACTTTCACCGACATGATGAAAATTGCGCTTGAAACGGCAATAAAATTTGATTAAAAGGGAGCTTTTCTCATGGACATCAAACGGGTTTTTCTTATTGTTCTTGACAGCGTCGGAATCGGCGAACTTCCCGACGCGGCTTCTTACGGCGACGAGGGCAGCAACACACTGAAAGCCTGCAACAGCCGGCCGGAGTTCAGCGTTTTGAACCTCAAAAAAGCCGGACTTTTCAACATTGACGGCGTTGACTTTGAAGAGGGCGTAAGTTCCCCTTCGGGCGCTTACGGAAAATGCGCGGAAAGCTCCAAAGGCAAGGACACAACCACCGGTCACTGGGAAATTTGCGGCCTGATTTCAGAAAAAGCGATGCCGACTTTTCCGAACGGTTTTCCGAAAGAATTCCTTGACGAATTTTCGGCGCGCACGGGAAGAAAGGTTCTTTGCAACAAGCCTTATTCCGGAACAAAAGTTATTGCCGATTACGGAAAAGAACACCTTGAAACCGGTGCGCTGATTGTTTACACTTCCGCCGACAGCGTTTTCCAAATTGCGGCGCACGAAAGCATTGTTCCTCCCGAACAGCTTTACGAATACTGCCGAATTGCGCGCGAAATGCTTCAAGGCGACCTTGCGGTCGGGCGCGTCATCGCAAGACCGTTTGAGGGCGAATACCCGTTCAAAAGGACGGCAAGGCGGCATGATTTTTCGCTTCTTCCGCCGAAAGACACGCTCATCGATTATCTTTCAAAAAGCGGACTTGACGTTATCCCCGTCGGAAAGATTTTTGACATTTTTGCAGGCAAAGGACTCAAAAAAGCAAACCCGACCGTTTCAAACGCAGACGGAATGAAAAAAACGCTTGAGTTTTCAAAAACGGATTTTCACGGGCTTTGCTTTACGAACCTTGTTGATTTTGATATGCTTTTCGGCCACAGGAACGACGTGCCCGGTTACGCAAAAGCATTGACGGAATTTGACAAATGGTTCGGCGAATTTTTGCCGACGCTTCATGAAAGCGACATTGTGATTGTTACCGCCGACCACGGCTGCGATCCGAGCACACCGAGTACCGACCATTCAAGGGAATACATTCCCCTTCTCGTTCTCGGAAAGAAGGTCAAACCCGTGAACCTCGGAGTCCGAAAAACTTATGCAGACATCGGAAAAACGATTGCGGACATTTTCGGTGTAAACGCAGACATTGCGGGCGAAAGCTTCAAAGATGAAATTTTGTGACCGAAAAAGAATATCGCATAAAGAAAATTATTACAATTTATTTACACATTTGGCAAAAAAAATTTCGGGTTATCGGTTGATTTTTTTGTCTTATATGGTAAAATGTATATGGTGCAACAAGTTAAACACGTTGTACACATTTAAGTAATACGGGAGGAAATGCGGCTTAACGAACGCATGAGAAAACGTTATGTACATTCTTTTAGGCATTGCATTATTCGCGCTTTGCGGATGGCTGCCGATTGTTTTCGGCGTAAGCTCATATGCGGTTGCATTCATCGGCGGTCTTTGCGGACTCATCATTGCATTCTTGATTTATCTTTCCGTGAAAATTTCGGACATCGGAAAAAATCAGGAAGAAATTCTCCGCCGTCTTGACGAAAAAGAGACGGAGAAAAAAGGCGAAAACTGAAAATTCAAAGGCTGTTCCGTTTTTCGGAGCAGCCTTTTTTTCGCAAAATCGCCGAAACTTTTTCGGGCAAGCTATAGTAATTATTCAGCCGATGTGGTAAAATAAAAAAGAATGTTATTTCGGGAGGAATAAAAGTGAACGTTTCAAAAATTTCAAAGGGCGTGAAGCTCGGATATCACCAAACGGGAAAGTTCAAAACAACAACAATGTCGCTGAACATCATAGCTCCCCTTGATTCCAAAACGAGCGAAAAAGCCCTTCTCATCTATCTTCTTTCAAGAACGACAAAAAAATATCCGACGGTTTTTTCAATGAACCGCGCGCTTGCAAAGCTTTACGGCGCAATCATTTCCCCGTCGGTTTCAAAATCGGGCGAAGCTCTCGTTTTGAGCCTTAACCTCTCCTGCCTTGACGATAAATTCACGCTTGACGGCGCACCGATTACGGAAGAATGCATTAAACTTCTTCTCTCCTGCCTTTTTGAGCCTGACATCACCCCGGACGGATTCAAAAAGGAAAACGTTGAACGTGAAAAGCGCCTTCTTCTTCAAAAAATCGAAAGCGAAAAGGACGAGAAAAGAATTTACGCTCTCAACCGTATGCTTGAAGAAATGTGTAAGGATGAAGCTTACTCGCTGAACAAATACGGCAAAAAGGAAATCATCGAAAAGCTTGACGGAAAGGTCCTTTTTGAAGAATGGAAAAACCTCATCTTCTCCTGCCCGATTCAGATAAATTACATCGGACCGAAGAGCGAAAAGGAAATAACAAACACCGTAAAACCGTACTTTGAAAAGCTCGAACGCAAAAACATCATCGACATCACGACCGAATTTTTAACCGAAAGCTACGGCACAAAAACCGTTACCGAAAAGCAGAACGTCAAACAGGGAAAGCTCGTTGTCGGATTCCGCGCAGGCATGACTTACGGCATGGACAATTATGCCGCGCTGAAAGTCATGAACGCAATTTTCGGTTCCGGTACTTTTTCAAAGCTTTTCATGAACGTTCGCGAAAAAATGAGCCTTTGCTATTATTGCAGTGCGTCGCTCATCAATTCAAAGGGCATCATTGCCGTTCAAAGCGGAGTTGAAACCGAAAACGCCGAAAAAGCGCTCGCCGCAATCAGAAACGAGCTTGACGAAGTGAGAAAAGGAAACTTTGAAGACGAAACGATCAATCAGGCAAAGCTCAGCCTTTGCGACACGCTCCATTCCGTTGAGGACGCCGGAACGGACATTGACGCTTGGTTCAAAGCGTACTGCGCTTCGGGTGAGTTTTTCACGCCGGATTCGATTGCCGAAATGATCAAAGCGGTCAGCCGAGAAGAAATTATCGTTGCCGCCTGCTCCGTAACCGAAGACACGGTATTTATTCTTGAAAGCGAGAAAAAGGAGGAAAAGGGCAATGACTGAAAAATTCATTAAAAACGACCTTCTTTCGGACGGTTACTATGAAATTGACCACGACAGCGGTCTTAAAATATTCGTGATGGAAAAGCCGGAATATACCGGAGCTTTCGCAATGTTCGGAACGAAGTACGGCTCAATCGACACCTGCTTCAAACTGAAGAACGAAAAAGACTTCACCTGCGTTCCGGAGGGCATTGCACACTTCCTTGAACACAAGCTTTTTGAAAGCGAAGAACTTGACGCATTTGAACTTTTTGCAAAAACGGGAGCAAACGCAAACGCTTTCACGTCCTTTGACCGAACCTGCTACATTTTTTCATGCAGCAGCAACTTTGAAAAATCGCTTGAAATTCTTCTTGACTTTGTCAAAAAGCCGTATTTCACCGAACAGACCGTTCAAAAGGAACAAGGCATCATCGGTCAGGAAATCAGAATGTATCAGGACGACCCGGACTGGCAAACGCTTTTCAACCTTCTTCGCGGAATTTACAGCAAGAACCCCGTAAGAATCGACATTGCGGGAACGATTGAATCCATTGCCGAAATCAACGCAAAACTCCTTTACGGCTGTTACAACACGTTCTATAACCTTTCAAACATGGCTCTCGCCGTTGCGGGAAACGTTTCAAAAGACGAGGTTCTTAAAATTGCCGACAGGGTTCTTCCGAAAGAGGAAAAGGTTGAATTTGAACAGATTATTCCCGAAGAGGACGCAGGCGTCGTTACCGATTACACCGAAGAAAAACTCGGCGTTGACGTGACGAAATTTGCGCTCGGCTTTAAAGAGAACCACCGCTCCCCGCTTCGCACGCCGAAAGAGCTTGTTTCGGTCAACCTCGCGCTCGGAATCATTGCCGGAAAGGTTTCGCCGCTTTACTGCAAAATGCTTGAAGAAGGACTTATTAATCAAAGTTTCGGCACGGAATACTTCACGGGAAGAGGTTTTGCCGTTCCGATTTTCACAGGTGAAAGCAACGACCCGAAAAAAGTCCGCGACGAAATCATCGGCGAAATCAAAAGACTGCGCAAAGAAGGAATTTCGGACGATGACTTTGAAACGGTCAGAAAACGCCTTTACGGCCTTGAAGTTCTCGGCTTCAACGAAACGGAAAACCTTGCGAACGCGCTTGTTGATTCATACTTCAACGGCTTCGGTCTTTTTGACACGGTTGAGATTTACAAGAGCATCACAAAAGAGGATATCGAAGAAACGATCAAAACACACTTTGACGAAAACAACTGCTGTTTGTCGGTTGTGAAATAAATTTTTATTCGGAGGTACTTTTATGGGCGAAAAGGAAAACATCAAAAATTCAAACGAACTTGAGTTCGCTCTCTTCTGCATTGAAAGTCTCTCCGAAAAGCTCGGAATCGGTGCGGAAAAAGTTTATGACGCGCTTTCAAAAAGCGGAATTTTAAACGGCTACATCGTTCCGGGCTATGACGTTTTGCACACACAGGGGAAGGAGTATATCACCGAAGATATCCTTTCTCTCATGAAAGAAAGGGGCG
>JAUNFH010000252.1 GCA_030525185.1 Clostridia bacterium | reverse complement strand
AAGCGAAAAACAAAGTTCCTTAACCTTCATTTGCAGTCACCTCTGAATTTCTATAAATAATATCATTTTATTATACACATAAAGCTTAAAAAAATCAAGAAAAAAACTCCTTTCGGAAACCGAAAGGAGTAATGCCTCATAAGCACTAATTATTTCTTGAAAAGAACCAGCAAAGAGGAAACAAGAGCAAGAACAAAGAAAAGTGTTCCGAAAATCTTTGTATACTTTGCAAGTTTTGCTTCCATAGTTCTGCCCTTATTCTTACCAAAGAAGCTATCGGCAGCACCGGCGATTGCACCGGAAAGGCCTTCCTGCTTGCTTTCCTGAAGAAGAACAAGAACGATGATAACCAAGGCAACAAGAATAACAACTATTGACAAAACATACTGAAGAGCAGTCATGATTCAACCTCCACAATTTTTTACCAGAGTATTTTAACATAATTCTTTTAAAAATGTCAATACTCAATCCATATTTTTTGCAATAAAGCCGTTTGCGCGCTTGTTTCCGGCAGCATGAGAATGCCCATTGTGCTCAAAAACAGGCTCGCCACTGCCTTCAACAACCTCACGTGTAATCGTAATTTTTGAAACCGTCGGGTCTGACGGAACGTCGAACATATACTTCATCAGAACCTTTTCAAATTCAGAACGAAGTCCTCTTGCGCCTGTGTTGGTTTCAAGTGTCTTTTCGGCAATCGCCTCAAGGGCATCATCTGTGAACTCAAGGTCAACGCCGTCCATCGAAAACATATACTTATACTGCTTCACAAGCGCATTCTTAGGTTCGGTAACAATCCGAACAAGTGCTTTTTTGTCAAGCGAATGCAACGCAGTGATAACCGGCAAACGTCCGACCAATTCCGGAATCAAGCCGTACTTCACAAGGTCATGATGCACAACCTGAAGCATTAACTTGCTGGCCTGAACTTCTTCCTTGGTTCTGATTTTTGCACCAAAGCCAAGACCGGAATTGCCCATTCTTTTTTCAACGACCTTTTCAATTCCGTCAAAAGCACCGGCGCAAATGAAAAGAATATTCGTTGTATCAATCTGAATGAATTCCTGCTGAGGATGCTTTCTTCCCCCCTGCGGCGGAACATTGGAAACGGTACCCTCAAGGATTTTCAAAAGAGCCTGCTGAACACCTTCGCCGCTGACATCACGCGTGATTGATGTGCTCTCCGATTTACGGGAAATCTTGTCAATCTCATCGACATATATAATTCCGCGTTCGGCTTTTTCAACGTCGTAGTCGGCAGCCTGGATAAGCCGCAGAAGAATATTCTCAACGTCCTCACCAACATATCCGGCTTCTGTAAGCGTTGTGGCGTCCGCAATCGCAAACGGAACATCGAGAATCTTCGCAAGCGTCTGAGCGAGCATCGTTTTTCCGACACCGGTGGGACCGAGCATCAGAATATTGCTCTTTGAAACCTCAACATCAGATTTATTTTTTGAATATATTCGCTTATAGTGGTTATAAACAGCGACGCTCAGCGTCCGCTTTGCTTCGTCCTGACCGATAACATATTCGTCAAGTTTGGCCTTGATCTCATGCGGCTTCGGTAGCAAATCAAAGTCAGTCTCCTCGCCTATCATAACCTTGGAGCGTGGCTCCTCATCAATGATTGACCGACAAATGCCAATGCATTCGTCACAAATATAAACCCCAGGGCCCGCAATCAGCGTTCCGACTTCACTTTGAAGCTTTCCGCAGAAAGAGCAGCGAATCGGTTTATCTTTGTTTTCGTCATCTCTTGCCATTAGTAATACCTCTTAATAAGTTTATCTCTTGTAAAGGATCTTATCAACAAGACCGTAATCAAGCGCCTCTTCAGCGGTCATGAAATTGTCGCGGTCAGTATCCTGAGCGATAATCTCAATCGGCTTGCCGGTATTTTCGGCAAGAATTTTGTTGAGCTTTTCTTTGGTTCTGAG
>JAUNFH010000088.1 GCA_030525185.1 Clostridia bacterium | reverse complement strand
GCCGGTGTCACAGGAGTGAGCCTGAAGGGCGAGCGATAGGAGCGGTAGTGAATGACCGAGGTGCCACTATATTGACCACTCGAAAGAGTGGCCTTTTTTACCAGAAGTCTTTAAACAAATTCTTGAATTTTTCAGTCTTATATAGTAAAATAGCATACACATCGCCAGTATAATTCGCATAGGAGAATGTTAAATGATTTTTGCCGGCCAATATATAACTATAAATAATTCAAAACAAAACATATTAAAAATGTATACGTCCGAAAGCAATCCGGTGCTTTTAATTTTACACGGTGGGCCGGGTTCTCCCGACAGACCGCTCGTTAAAAAATATAACTCGTCTTTGGCCGAACATTTCACGATTGTTTGTTGGGATCAGCGAGGAAGTGGTTTGAGTTACTGTAAAGATAAGCTTTCGGTTAATTTGATGATTTCGGATTTGCACGAATTGGTGAAGTGGCTTTGCCGTGAATACAAAAAAGAGAAAATCTATATTGCCGGTCACTCATGGGGTGCGTATCTGGGCTTGCGTTATGTAAGCATGTATCCTGATAATGTTGCCTACTATATTGGCACAGGACAGGGAATTTCGTCAAATGACGAAATATATAAATACAATTTTGCTGTTCAAAAAGCAAAACAATCCGGAAATAAAAAGGAAACAGAAAAGTTACTTTTGATTTCGGCGCCCAAAGGAAAAGAATATCAATCGGATAACGCCGAAAGCAAAAAGTATGTTTCAAAACTTGTGCATAAATATGGTGGTTACATCCATCCGGACAGCGGTTTCAATATGAATGAATACTTATCATTGTATATAAAGTGTTACAAATTTCAAGTTTTTCATTTGATTAAAGGCATATCACATTCGTTGAAGTTTCTCGAAAAGGATATGTTGGCCAACGAAAATATCGACATTTCAAGCATCGATGTTCCGATCAAAATAATAATGGGTGAACAGGATTATATCTGCCCGGTCGAAGAAACCAAAAAATGGTATGGCAAATTGGTCGCGCCGGCAAAAGATTTGGTGATAATCAAAAATGCCGCGCATATGGTGAATTTTGAACAGCCTGAAAATTGGAACAAGGAAATTATATCATTGATTTATTGAAGATTGTCAAAACCGTGAACCGCCGCCGGGGGGCTCTTTTCTTTTTTACACATACTCGGTTTTTGTTGACTTTGAACCGACGGTTTGCTATTATAGTTCTGCCAAAAACGGCAACGTCAAATCTAAGGGAGCTTTTGAAAACAATGGAGAAAGCAAAAACATTCATAAAAAAAGAAGCAATGCTCACGCTCTCGGTGATTGCGGCGATAATTTCACTGTTCATCACTCCGCCGAGCAGGGAACTGCTGACTTCAATCGATTGGAAAACGCTTGCAACGCTTTTCATGCTTCTTTCGGTTCTTGACGGATTCAGAAACGAAGATCTTTTCCGCCCGCTCATCAATTTCGCTGGGAAAATCAAGTCGCAGGTTGCGTTGAGCTTCTTTTTGATTTTTTCCGTTTTCTTTTCGTCGATGTTTGTGACGAACGACGTTTCGCTGATAATTTTTGTTCCGCTGACAATCTTGCTTTTCAAAGCCGGCGGAAAGGAGCAATACACAATTCCGGTTCTCGTCATGGAGAATATTGCGGCCGTCAGAGGTTCGCTTTTGACTCCGTTCGGAAGCCCGCAAAACCTTTTTCTTTATTCCAAAAGCGGACTCAAAACTGGCGAATTTCTTTTAATGATGCTTCCGCTGTGGCTTATGAGCATTGTTTTGCTTTCGGTTTTTATCCTCGTTCTCCACAGAAAAAATCTTAGTGAAGAAGTCAAAGCTTCAGAACCCGAAGAACATAACTGCGGAAAGCCCGAAAAGAAAAAGCAGGTTGTGTATCTCCTTCTTTTCATCGTCGTTCTTTCAACGATCGTAACCCGAACCGCCCTTTGGCCGTATATCACGCTTTTCGTTGCGCTGACCCTTTTGATTTTTGACAGGAAGGTTTTTCTCCGCGTTGATTACGCACTTCTCGGAACGTTTTTGTGCTTTTTTGTTTTCTCGTCTTCACTTTCGGCAAACGGCGAAATTTCCGCTTTCCTTCAAAAAAGCGTTGCGGGAAACGAATATCTTTGGAGCCTTATCCTCAGCCAGGTGATTTCAAATGTTCCGGCTTCAATCGTACTTTGGCCGTTCACAACCGATTTGAAAGCTCTCATTTACGGTCTTGATACCGCCGGCCTTGTGACGATAATCGGTTCGCTTGCTTCGGTTATCAATATCCGTCTTTATACAAAGGAATATCCGGGGAACGGATTGAAATTCATGAAGTCGTTTGAGCTGATTTCGCTTGCGTTTTTTGCGGTTGTTGTTTTTGCACAGCTTATTTTTATATGATTTTTGAGGTGGAAATAATGAATGAAATAATTACGGAACGACTTTCGATTCTTCCGATGAGTGAAAGCGAAACGGAAAAATTGATTGAAAAAACGAAACCCTTTGATCCCGAGCTTGCCGAAGCTTACGGTGAAATGCTTTCCGGCGCAAGAGAAAATCCGGAGCAATACGATTGGTATGCCGTTCTTGAAATTAAAAGGCGCAGCGACGGAAAAACGGTCGGCGACGCCTGCTTCAAAGGTCTTCCTGAAAACGGCTTTCCCGAAATCGGATACGGAATTCATGATGACGAACAGAACAAAGGCTATGCAACCGAAGCCGTTCGTGCGCTTTGCGCGTGGGCGCTCGCTCAGAACGGCGTAAACGGCGTTGAAGCCGAGGTTGAAGAAAGTAACGAAAAGTCAAAGAAAGTGATTTTTAAATGCGGTTTTGAGCCGAACGGAACGATCGGAAAAGAAGGACCGAGGTTCACGCTGAAAAGAATAAGACGAAAAAATACCGCCTGCGAATAATCGAAGGCGGTATAAATTTTTGACTTTTTTATTTGAGAAGGTCGTATGCGATTGAGGAAATGGGACTGAGCGAACCGAGATCAATGTCGAAAAGTCCCTGGTCGGCAGGTGATTTGAATTCGCTGATATAGACAACGGCAATTTTCATGAGCTTTCCCTTGCTGTCAAAATAAAACTTTCTGAGAGCGCCGTCGCTTCCTCTGATTGCGTTGACCATGCAAAGCTTTTTCTCAACAAGTTCAAGAATCGGAGTGAGGCCGGTTGACGGGAAGTTGAACGTTCCGGAAAGGTCGTCCATCTTGAAAATGTTTCCGTAAAGAAGATAGGTCTTGCTGTCAATTACGGCGTAAGAGATTCGGCTGCTTCGGTCGTAAAGAAGGCGAACGTTGCTTTTTTCAACGTTTGTTTTGACGGCAACGTAATTGTTCTTTTCGGCGAAAGTATAGGTCTTTCCGGAAAGTTCGGCAACATTCGTTGTGAACGTCATTTGGTAATTCTTCGACGCAGTCATTTTTGCATACGGCTGAATTTTGAACTTTCCGTTGCTGATCGTTGCGGTCGAAAGGGGAGAAAGCTCGCCGACAACGGTTGTGCCTCCCTCTTGTTTATAGGCGGCAATGCTGAACTTGTATGTTCCCTGGTCAAGGTTTGTGAAAGTATAGCTTGTTGATTTTACGGAATCAACGATTTTGACTCTGTAGCCGTATTCGGGGTGATAAACATAAATGTTATATCCTGTTGCGCCGGCAACGGGGTTCCATTTGAGTTTTACCGAATCGGCTGTCGGATAGGTATACGCAATTTTCGGCGCGGCGGCCGGCTTTGTGATGACCTTGATGAGGGAGCTGTAGCTCGCTTTGTAATACCTGTCCTCGTTCTCCTTGTAATTATACGCTCTTACGCAAAAGCGGTAAACCGTTCCGGGTGAGAGCTTTCGGAGGATTGTCGAATTCGTTTCCGAACCTTTGAGACGGGTATATTTTTTTGTTTTTGCGTCATAGGCAAAAATTCCGTAACCGTTTGCGAGAGGACTTTTGTTCCAGGTGAGCTTGACCGTGGTTGAAGTAATCTCGCTTGATTTGAGTCCCGTGACGGCCTGAGGAACGATGTAAAACTTCAGATTTCTTCCGCCGGTATATCCGCTGTTTTTGATTGCGGTAACCGTTATTACGGCGGTTCCGACTTTTCGGTTGTTTGAATATTTTACGGTGTAATGCTTTCCGGCCTTGAGAACCCTTTTTCCGTAGGTTACCTTAACCGCAGGTTTAATATACTTTCCGTTATAAACAACAGAGGTTGTGTAAGTGAATTTGCATTTTGAAAGACTTACGGCTTTCGTCGCTTTGGCCTGCGCGGCTGAAGCAACGACGTTAAAATCCGGAGCAACGCTTGCACAGGAAAAAATCATCATTGCGGCCATCAGAGCCGAAAGCAGTTTCAGGCAGAGATTCTTTTTCTTCATGTAAAAACTCCTTTTTATGAAATTTATGCTTTATTGACTTCGTCAACGAAACGCAAAAAGCCTTCCTTTCCTTCTTCGGTGCGCTTGTAAACACCGGCGTGTTCAAGGACCTTTGAAAAGACGATTCCGATTTCCTTTTTGAGAATTTCCTCCGTGTTCTCTTCGGTGAATTCATATTTATCTTTGAAAGAGTCAACCCAGTCGGCGTGCTTTGAAAGGACGCTGTCCTTTCTCAAATCGGCGCCAGAAAGAATTGCGTCTTTGAGAGAAGAAATTTCGGCCTTGAGTCTTGCCGGAAGAACGGCGAGTCCCATAACTTCAATCAGACCGATGTTTTCTTTTTTGATGTTGTGAAGTTCTGCGTGCGGATGGAAAACGCCGAGGGGATATTCTTTGGTTGTGATGTTGTTGCGAAGAACGAGGTCCATTTCAAAATCTTCGCCCCTGCGTCTTGCAATCGGGGTAACGGTGTTGTGCGGTTCGCCGTCGGTTTCGGCGAAGATGAAGCATTTTTCGTCGCTGTATCCGCGCCATGCGGTGAGAATTTTGTCCGCAAGAAGAACAAGGCGTTCTTTTTCCTTTCCTCTGATTCTGATTACGGACATCGGCCATTTCACAATTCCGCACGTCACGTCTTCAAAGCCTTTGAAGGAAAGTTCGGTTTCAATCGGAGCTTTCGCCATTGCGAATTCATAACGTCCGCCCTGGAAGTGTTCGTGGGAAAGAATCGAACCGCCGACAATCGGAAGGTCGGCGTTTGAGCCGATGAAATAATGCGGGAAAAGTTCCGTGAAATCAAGGAGCTTTTTGAAGGCGCTCTTGTCGATTTTCATCGGAATATGCTTTTTGTTGAAAACGATGCAATGCTCGTTGTAATAAACATAGGGTGAATACTGAAAGCCCCAGTCGGCGCCGTCGATGGTGATCGGAATAATTCGGTGGTTTTGTCTTGCGGGGTGGTTCATTCTTCCGGCATAGCCTTCATTTTCGGGGCAGAGAAGGCATTTCGGATATCCGCTTTGAGCGGCAAGCTTTGCGGCGGCGATTTCTTCCGGCGTTTTTTCCGGCTTTGAAAGGTTGACGGTGATGTCAAGAACGCCGTATTCGCTTTCGCTCTTCCATTTGAGGTCGCGGCTGACGCGATAGCGGCGTATGTAATCGCTGTCACGGGAAAGTTTGTAATAATAATCGGTTGCCTTTTCCGGAGACTCTTTGAAAAGGGAGTAAAATTTTTCAGTAACATATGACGGACGGGGAACAAAAACGCTCATGAGCTTTGTGTCAAAAAGGTCGCGGCAGGTTACCGTGTTTTCGATGAGACCTTTTTGGGCGGCATAATCAAGAATCGAAGAAAGAATTTCTTCAAGCGATTCGCTCTCGTTTGAAACGTCGCAGTCTTCAAATTCGTCAAGAGAAAGAATTTCAAGAATGCGGTTAATGCAGAAAGTTTCGTCGCCTTTTTCGATAAGGCCGCAGTCAAGCGCATATTTCACAAGAAGTTTAATTTTTCTGAAAATCATAAAACAGGCTCCATAAAGTCCGGAAAAAGATTTGCGTCGAAACGTGTCGGACGCAGCCGGATATACACCATAATAATACACCCAAAGGGGGATTAAAATCAATACTTGGGAATATTTTTATCTTCTTTGATGGGATTACGGAATAAAATTTGTTGCGCTTTTTTGATAATATTACAAAAGTTTAATAAATGTTGATTTACTTTCCGACCTTGAATATACTTCAAGAGTAATATTTATGAAGAAAAGCAGAAAGGATCCGAATATATAATGAAAGAAAAACTTAAAAAACACTTTAGTTCTCAGGCGAAAAGGCTCAAAACCGAAGGAAATATTTTCGGCTATGTCTTTTGGTGGGTCGCAAGGCTCATGATGATTTTTGCCGTTTTTTATACGAAGAGTCGGGTTGCGCCCGCGCTTTATCTCGCAATTTGTCTCAACACTCTTGCAACTTTTGCGGTTACGCTTCTTGCGGCGCTTTTCCCTCAAAAGATTTTTCTCGGAAGGCTTTCGTTCAACACCCAGTGCTATATTGACCTTTTTGTCCTTCTCGGAAGTTTCTTTTGCTATTGCGTAAATATGTATGCAGTTATAAACGATTATGACAAGCTTCAGCATTTTCTCGCCGGATTTTTGGGCTGCTTCCTCGGTATGGAACTTCTCAAAACAATGTTTCCGAAACTTGAAATTGACCGTCGGGTTGCTTTCGTCGGCGGAAGCGGATTCTCGTTTGCACTGATTGTAATTTGGGAATGCTTTGAATTTCTTGCCGACTTTTTCATTCCCGGCTCAAACAATCAGGGCTATACATACGGAGCAAATCCGGACATGATCTTTTTCAAAATTTTCGGTCTCGGCGCTCAGAACGAAGGGCAAACGGCCGTTTACGACACAATGTTCGACATGCTCTTTGCGCTCTTCGGAATAATCGTTGCGGCAATCGGTTTTTGCGTTGTTTATAAAATACGGAAAAGCAAAGAGAAAAAAATCAATTCATAAATTGAAAACGGAGCTGACTTGAATTCGGTCGGCTCCGTTTTTACTTAGAAGAGAGTTATATCTGTTGTTTTCAAAAACGTCAAAGCTCACGCTCCGGCCGTCAAAACAACCGAAAGGTCGTTGACGTTTGTTCCGGTCGGTCCGGTGACAATCAGGGAATCGGCGGCCATGAGGGCGTAATAAGAATTGTTGTTTTCAAGTTCTTTTTTCGGGTCAAGGCCGGCTTTTCTGATTTCTTCGGCCGTGTTTCCGTCCGCAATTCCACCTGCCGCATCCGTCGGACCGTCCGTTCCGTCCGAACCGGCGGAAGCAAAAACAATGTTTTTCCTTCCGGAAAGTTCGATTGCCGCCGAAAGAGCCATTTCCTGATTCCTTCCGCCGAGTCCGTTCCCTTTGAGAGTTACGGTTGTTTCACCGCCGAAAATATAGGCGTGTTTTCCGCTTTCGGGTTTCACCGACGAAAGAATTTTTTTCGCTTCTTCTCTTGCTTCGCCGGTGAGCGAACGGGAAGGATTGATTACCGAATAGCCGAGTTCTTTTGCTTTTTCCTCCGCGGCGTCGCAAAGGGAGTTGATGTCTCCGACGAAGAAAAATCCGCCGGAGTTGATTCTTCCGCTTTCTCTTTTCGGAAGAGAGGAAAAGAGAGAACCGTATTCCGGAAGATACTTTTGAAAAACGGCTTTGATTTTTTCGGAATCCGTCGGTTCGGGAACGGTGATTCCGGAGGCGATTGCGCTTTTTTCGTTTGAAAGAACGTCGGAAAGGGCGCAGGTGATGACTTTTGCGGGATATACCTTTTCGGCGAATTTTCCTCCCTTTACGAGGGAGACGCTTCGCCTTACCGTATTGATTTCCTCAATCGCCGCGCCCCTTGAAAGAAGCTTTTTCGTGATGTCTTTCTGAGTTTCAAACGGAATGCTGCTTTTTTCAAAAAGTGCGCTTCCTCCGCCGGAAAGAAGAACAAGGCAAGTGTCCTCCTCTTTAAGCGTTTCGGCAACGGCGAGCGCTTTTTCGGCCGCAAGAACGCTGTTTTCGTCGCTGACGGGATGGGCGGCTTCAATGATTTCAAAGTTCTTGAACGAAAAACCTTTTGCGTGACCGTACTTTGTGACAACGGTTCCGAATGAAATTCTTTCACCGAAAAGGTCTTCTGCGGCTTTTGCCATCGGCGCGGCGGCCTTTCCGATTCCGAAAACAACGAGCTTTCCTTTTCCGGAAATCTCGAGCGTTTTAAGCGTTTCAAGCGTTTTTTCATAAGGGTCGGAACGCTTGATTGCAAAGGAAATAATCTCAAGCGCGTCTTTTTTCAGCCGATTGTTCATTGCTTTCGTTTTCATCGGTTCAACGGATGAAGTTCGTTGCAACCCTTTCCTCTTTTTCGGGAAGGCCGAATTTTTCTTTTCCGAGTGCGATTGATTTCATGAGGAAGGCCATGTTTCTTGCAAGGGTACGCATTGTCTGAAGTCCCTCTTTGTCGTCTTGAGCTTCTCCGGGAGCTGCGCCGTGAATCGAGTTCCAATATTGGCTTGAAGCAATCGGCATTCCGGAAATTGTGAAATATTTGTTGATTTGATCAAAGGTTGCGGAACAACCGCCCCTTCTTGCACAGGCAACGGCGGCACCGACTTTCATTGTTTTGTCGAACGGTGTCGAATAAAAGAGCCTGTCGCAGAAGGCGGAAAGGGTGGCGTTCGCCGAAGCGTAATAAACCGGAGTTCCGAGAACAAGACCGTCGCACTCCATAAACTTCGGAGCAACTTCATTGACAACGTCGTCAAAAACGCATTTTCCGGTCTTTCGGCAGGAAAGGCAGGCAATGCAGCCGCGAACCGTTTTTTTTCCGATGTTCACGAGTTCGGTTTCGATTCCTTCTTCTTTGAAAACCTCAATCATTTGGGAAAGGGCAAGTGCGGTGTTTCCGTTTTCACGCGGGCTTGCGTTAACGAGTAAAACTTTCATTTATATTACCTCCGTAAGTTATGCTGAAAGCCGATTGGAAAAGAATCGGCGGTTTCTTATATTTTACAAAAAAAAGAAGAAGAATTCAAGAG
>JAUNFH010000251.1 GCA_030525185.1 Clostridia bacterium | reverse complement strand
CCTGTTGCCGGAATAGTTCCGGGAGTGCTCGGAAAAACGGGAATTGAAACGTCGGAAATTATTGAAGCCGTTTGCGAAAGAATCAAACCGTGCGCCCTCATTGTGATCGATGCGCTCGCCTCAAGAAAGCTTTCAAGGCTCGGAACAACGGTTCAGATGACGGACACGGGAATTTCTCCCGGCTCCGGGGTCGGAAACGCAAGGAGCGAAATCAGCGAAAGGAAGCTCGGAATTCCGGTTGTTGCCGTCGGTGTTCCGACTGTCGTTGACGGGGCAACAATGGCGTTTGACCTTCTTGAAAACGCCGGACTTGACGGAGAAAGGCTTTTGAAATCCGGTGCTTTTTCAAAGGAAACGCCGATGATGGTAACTCCGAAGGAGATTGACCTTGTGATCGAACGCGCGGCAATGCTCATTTCAATGGGAATCAACAGTGCAATGCAACCTTCTCTTTCACTCGACGACATAATTGCAATCGTGAAATGAATTTAAAACAAAAGACAGGCATAAATATTTAAAAGACAAAAGAAAAAGGTTGTGAGAAAATTATGAAAAACGAACGAAAGTTTCCGTTCAAGACCGTTGCCGCGTTGCTTTTCGTTTTATGTTTTTGCGTTCTTCTTTTTCGTTTCGGGTCCGAAGCACTTGATTTTTTTGCTTTCACTGCGGTGAAAAGCGCAAATCTTTATCTTCCCCATGCGGCTATAACTTTTTCCGATGAGGCTGAAACATCGGAGAAAAAAACGGAAAAGAAAAAGGAAACAAAGAAAGAAACTGAAAAAACAACAGAAAAGGTTAAGGCGGCCTCAATCACAAAAACACCGGACGACATTTCAAAACTGATGAAGGAAGCGAAGGAGAAAAGCAAAAACGACAAAAAGGACGGAGCAATTTCTCAGTGGCAGTATACCGACGAAGGAGTCACGGACAAATTCGGCGTTGTTAAGGTTAAAAACGTCAATAAGACGCAAATTAACATTGAAAAACTCCTTTCGCAAAAAGCGGACCTTTCGGTGAAAAAAAACGAGCCGGCCGTTCTCATTTTTCATACTCACACAACGGAGACGTATCAGCTCGTTGACCGTGATTACTATCCGACGGACAACGTTACACGAAGCGAAGACAGCGCAAGAAACATGGTGAGAATCGGCGACGCGATTTGCGAACAGCTTGAAAAAGCGGGAATCGCGTATATTCACGACACAAAAATCCATGATAAGAGATATACGGGCGCATACGACAATTCTCGGGAAACGGCGGTCGAATATTTGAAAAAAAATCCGTCGATTCAGGTTGTTCTTGACGTTCACCGCGACGCGGTCGAGCGCACCGACGGAACAAAAATCAGACCCGTTGCAACCGTTAACGGAAAAAAGGCGGCGCAGATTATGATAATCAGCGGTTGTCAGGAAGAGGGGAACGGGCTTACAGAGTTTCCGGATTGGAGGGAAAACCTTGTTTTTGCGCTTCAGCTTCAAAAAACGGCGGAGGAAAATTTTGAAGGACTTATGCGCCCGATTTATTTTTGTCCGAGAATGTATAACATGAATCTGACCCATTGTTCGCTCCTTCTTGAAATCGGAAGCGATTCAAACACGCTTGAGGAAGCGGAGTATTCCGGGCAATGCATCGGAAATGCGCTTTCAAAACTTTTGAAGGAATATGAGGAATGACGATGAAGGAAATCAAAAAGTATCTCGCCTCGTTTGTTTTTTGCGTGACCTTTCTTTTTTCGCTCGCCGGAATCATTGCCGGTTCGATAACGGCACGGGATAGGGCTCGGAAAGTTCTTTACGGAACGCAGTATGCCGTACTTTCTTTCTCAAATGGGTATGAAGAAAGGAAAGACGAAAACACCGTTACCGTTGACTTTTCAAAAATTGAAAAAAGGATCGAAGAGTTTTTGAAGAGAAAAGGAATATTTCACTTTTACTCCGGGTAAAACCAAAACCG
>JAUNFH010000250.1 GCA_030525185.1 Clostridia bacterium | reverse complement strand
AATCCGATTTCATAGGCGATTGAGGCAACCGTCATATCCGTCACCTGAAGCAGATATTTCGCGCGGTTCAGTCTTGCCGTGAGAATATAATTATACGGCGAAAAACCCGTCTGCTGTTTGAATACTCTTGAAAAGTGGGAAGAGCTCATACTGGCGGCTTCGGCAAGTTTGTCAACGGTGATGTTTTCGTTGAGGTGATCCGAAATATAGTCTTTGACGTTTTTGATGCTGTCTTCATAGCTGCTTTCGCCGGGAATTCTTGTGCTTTGCGGATTGAGAAGCTCCGTGAAAATTTTATAAATATCGAGAGAAGAACTGAGCTCGCTTGTCGGCTTTTCGCCTTTCATGGCATCGAAAATTCTGAACAAAAGCTTTTTGACGTGAGTGACGTCGCGGCATTTCACGAGGTTTCCGTCGTTTTTTTGAATTTCTTCAAAAAGCTCAAATGAGTTAGCCCCCGAAACGTGAATCCAAATCGACTCAAAGCTGCTTTTTGTGTAATATTCGTGCGGTTTGTAGCAGTCGAGAATGACGGTGTCACCCTTGTGAGCCGTGACGTGTTTCCCGTCTTTGACATATGTGAAGCTTCCGTCAAGAATGTGAGTTATGAGCAGGCTGTCATAGTTTTTTCTCACAAGGTGATAGCCGTCAACACAAAAAAAGTGACCGGAGCTTATCGGATAAAAATAAAGCTTTTTTGCGGTTTGAGACGGTGATGAAAAGTATACCTCAGATTTCTTCAAAACTCCTTTTTCGCGTGATTTCATAGCGCTTTCTTCCTTTGGGTGCAAGTATGATAGGATTTCTAAACATTCGGGTCGATTTTCGCAAACATTTTTTTCGGTTTCATTATATAATCAAACTGACTCAATGTCAAATATTTTGAAAAGAGTGAGACAAATATGAAGAAATTTTTCAAAAAGGAACCCGTGAAAGTCATTCTTAGCATTTTGATTGCGCTCACGGTCGTTTTCTCGGCCTGCAATCTTTATTTCGGCGCGGTTGCCCGCGAAGAGCAAAAGGGCGTTGCTGTTTGTGACGAATGGAGCACAAAAGACAAATACACCGACGACTATGCGCAAAAGCTTGAAATCGGAGACAAAGATGCGAAAATCCTGTTGCTTACCGATATACATATCCGCAACCACGGAACGTTTGCCGCTTGTCTCGGAGTGAACTATTTTGTGCTCTTCGCAAGCTCTTGATTTTGTGAAAAAACCTATTCTGAACTTGAGGAACACGGCGTTGATGTCCGGGGTGCCTATCTCGATGTCTTTTCGGTGATGAACGGAGACGAATGTTTCAATCCGAATCACAAGGTCACGAGGGAGCAGAGCATAAAGCATCGCGCAGAGTGTTTTGATTATTTGAATGATAAGGGATTCATTATGTCGTCTGAGGAACCGGCAATGCAACTTCTGGGTCACGTTGCCCTCGTTCATCACGGTCCGTTTACACTCAGACCGCAGGAGAACGGAAAAGCGGTTGGCGTTCCCGTGCCTTTGGGCGAGCTTATTTTTCACGACTGAATACTGCATTTATGAGCGCGGCGACAAAAACGTTGACGGTATGGGTAATTATACCTATACCGTTCGGGGCGAAAACAACAAAGCGCTGATGACTTTGATCTTTATGGACTCCAACAGCTATGACGAGAAAAACAACGGCTATGACCATTTCCATGAAAATCAAATCAAGTGGTATGAAAACACGATAAAACAAATCGACAAAAAAGAAAACGGAGACGAGACGAAAGTTGTGCCGTCGCTTGCGTTTTTCCATGTTCCGATGAGTACATGACAGGTTACGAGAACGGCGAACGCATTTGGGGTTTCCGTTTTCCGAAAGAAGACGGCACACCGGCAGTTGATGACGAAATGTTTGAAACAATGGAAAGACTCGGCTCAACAAAAGGCTGTTTTGCAGGTCACGACCATATGAACAACTTCTCTGTC
>JAUNFH010000087.1 GCA_030525185.1 Clostridia bacterium | reverse complement strand
GTTGTTTTCTTTGTTCTTGAGCATACGGTCAACGTACGGCTCATAATCGGCATAGGTTGTAAGAGGAACTTTGTCTTGATATTCTCTGAAAGATTTGATGTCGGCAAAGTTATACTTTTTGCCGTATTCGCAGTTTTTGTTTCTGCGAAGAATTTTTTTAAGAACAGTGTTCTGTGCTTTCATCGGGTCTTTTGTGAAGTAATTTTCCTCCGTAAGCGAAACGTCGCCGAGGAAAATTCCGAAATCTGAGAAAGGCATTTTTAAATCCTCCGTTCTGAAATTTGTTTGTCGCCGCACGGCGGCACAGTATAATTAATTTTATCACATCATGCCATAGGTTGTCAACAGCGTGTCGGTTTCGGCGCGTCGAAAATTCGGTATAATAAATGTAAATTTGTATGCAAACCGACAAACATAGTGATTTTGTATGTTTCGTCTCAAAAATATTGCCGTGAAAGAAGCAGAATATTCTCTTAGTCTTTTACAGTCCGAAATTTCTTATAATGAGCAAAAAAATCCGCCGCAGAACGAACTGCGGCGAAATAACAACCGATTTGACTTATCCCACAAACGGTCTTACCATCATCATATAATCTTCAAAGTCAAACGGAAACGTTTCCGTATAGCTTCCCGACTCAACGGCTCTTGAACCGATTACAAAAACGCCGGCAAAAGCAAGAATTCCGGCAACGAACGCAAGAACGGCCATAACGATTGCGAGAATGATTGAAACCTTTGAATATTTTTTTGACTTCGCCTTGAACTGTTCGGAAAGAGCGTAATTTCTCGCTCTGAGAGCGGACTCATAGCTGTTGTAATTCGTCAACGAAAGAATTGCAAAGATGAGACCGATAACGTTGAAAACAACGATGTTGATAACGATTGAAACAATCGCCATTGTGTTGCTCAGCGGTGCGGTCGGCTCGTTCATCGGTGCGCCGTAATTCGGCTGAGAATACTGCGGCCGAGAATAGCTTTGATTCTGTTCGGCCGAAGAATAGTCCTGTCGCGGCTCTGCGGAATACTGATCTTTGAATCCGTTTTCCTCTGCGCCCTGCGGTGCGGAATAATCGTTTCCTTCGCTTTTTTCAAGCTGCGCGCCGCACTGACAGCAGAAACGGCTGTTGTCGTCATTATAAGCGTTGCAATTTTTACAATACATAATCTTTTACCTCCTGCTTAAAGAACGAAACAAAAAGCTTTCGGCTTTTCACTGTCTTTAGTTAAATTATCTCTGCGAAGCTAAAGTTAAGTTAAACAGAAGAAAAAATTTATTGAATCTCCGATAATCAGAACATAAATTTTCACGGAAAACATCCCGTTAAAAATTGTACTTCCCGGTTAAGCGGTGATTTCTTAATTTTCGGCCTTTTTTTCGGCTTTCTTTTCCTGTTTTTCCTTGATGAAGTTGCTGATATTCTCTCTTGTGAGGAACTTTCCGTAATGAGAGACCCGGCCCTTCAGTCTTCCGAGCGGAAGCGGATCCCAATCCATTTTCGGCGCCATGTTGATTCCCATCGAAAGAAGAATCGGGCGGTTTGCCTCGGCCCTTTTTACAAAATCACGGTAATTTCTTCTTCCCCAGTTCGTCCAGCCCGTTTCGGCAACAGCCATCATTCTCGGGAAACACAGCCAACTGAGCTTTTCAAAATCTTCGACAAACTCCGTCCAAATCGGCGTTTCAACGCCGACAACATTCTTTCTTCCCTCAATGTCAAGTTTTTCGAGCATCGGGTTGAAGGAATATGTTTTTCTCAGCGGAGTGATTCCGTAGTTATAGTCGAGGTAATAATGGAAGAAATCTTCAATGATGAGCTTTCCGCCGTTGTTTGCCCATTCTTCGCAAAGGTTTTCCCTGTCCATCCAATCGGCAACAAGCGCGCCTTTTTTGAGCATTCCGCTCTTGAGACTCTCGTTCCAAACAACGGGAGCCTTTCCTTTTTCTTCAAGGTGCTCAATGATTCTGTTGACGAAATAACCCTGAAGTTCCTCGCTGTCCTTGAGTCCCTCTTCACGGATACGTTCCTTGCATTTCGGGCAGTTGTCCCAAAGCTTTTTCGGCGCCTCGTCTCCGCCGATGTGGAAATATTTGCACGGGAACAGCTCGCAAACCTCGTCAATTACGTCAAAGCAGAACTTGAAAACGTTTTCGTTTCCTGCACAAAGAATTGTTTTGTGAACCCCGGCGTTGAGTTCAACGTCAATTTTCTTTCCTTCGCACGAAAACTCGGGGTAAGAAGCGATTGCGGCAATCATATGACCCGGCATATCGATTTCCGGAATGACTTCAATGTGGCGTTCGCGGCAGAATTCGACAACTTCCTTAATCTGTGCCTTTGTGTAATATCCGCCGTAAACTGCCTTGTTTTTGCTTGTAAAGCCGTGGCCGTTTCTGAATGCGCCGACTTTTGTGAGCTCCGGATATTTTTCAATTTCGATTCTCCAGCCCTGGTCGTCGCTGAGGTGCCAGTGAAAAACGTTGAATTTGTAAAGTGCGGCGGCTTCGATATATTTTTTGATTTCGTCAATCGTTTGCATGTGTCTTGCGCTGTCAATCATGAAAGCGCGGTAAGCAAAACGCGGCGAATCGGCGATCCTCAAAAAAGGATAAGCACCGTCATTATCAAGCTGTCTGAGAGTTTTTTCGGCGTAAAAGCGTCCCTTTTCGGTTGAATATGAAACGAAAACACCGTTCTCATTTATTAAAAGTTCATAGTCTTCTTCGTCAAGGCCTTCTTTTTTTTCAAAAACGAATTCATTTTTGCGAAAATGCTTTTCTCCGCCGTATTCAAAAAGTTTGTTCGGCATAGGAATGATATTCACTGCCATCTTTATTCCCCCAATTCTGTCGGTCCGAGCCGACCGACCTTTTCTTCATGTTCAGCCGTCATACAGTCTGAACCAAACTAATTATATGCTAAAATTTTCCCGAGGTCAAGAGAAATTAAATTAAAAAAGTCTCCTTCAAAGCGTTTCCGAAACAAGAAAAATCCTCACGGAAAGAGCGATTCAAACTTTCCGCGAGGAGAATTTTCAAAATTTCAATTAATAAAGGTCCGCAAGTTCAAAAATGAGCTTTTCGGTCTTTTCCCAACCGAGACACGGGTCGGTGATTGACTTTCCGTAAACGCCCTCTCCGATTTTCTGACAACCGTCTTCAATATAGCTTTCAATCATAAGTCCTTTGACAACGGAGTCAATCTCGCTGCTGTGGCGGCAGCAATGAAGAACTTCCTTTGCGATTCTCGGCTGTTCAAGGAATTTCTTTCCTGAGTTTGCGTGGTTGGTGTCAACGATAATTGCGGGATTCTGAAGGTTCGTCTGAGAATAAAGTTCGCAAACACGCATGAGATCTTCGTAATGGTAGTTCGGAAGGCTGACGCCTCTCTTGTTGACGTAACCTCTGAGAATTGCATGAGTATACGGGTTTCCGTGCGACTGAACTTCCCATCCTCTGTAAATGAATTCGTGCGGATGCTGGCCGGCCGTGATTGAATTCATCATAACCGAAAGGTCGCCGCCGGTCGGATTCTTCATTCCGACGGGAATGTCAAGGCCGCTTGCGGTCAGGCGGTGCTGCTGGTTTTCAACCGATCTTGCGCCGATTGCAACGTAGGAAAGAAGGTCGTTGAGGTAACGGTAATTTTCGGGATAGAGCATTTCGTCCGCGCAGGAAAGACCGGTTTCGTTGAGCGCGCGCATATGAAGTTTTCTGATTGCGACAATTCCCTTGAGAAGGTTGCTTTCTCCGCTCGGGTCGGGCTGATGGAGCATACCTTTGTAACCGTCGCCGGTTGTTCTCGGCTTTCCGGTGTAAATTCTCGGAACAATGAGAATTTTGTCCTTGACCTTTTCCTGAACCGGAACAAGGCGGGAAATATAATCAATCACGCTGTCCTCGTTGTCTGCGGAGCAAGGACCGATGACGAGAATGAGACGCTTGTCTTTTCCTTCAAAAATCGCTTTGAGTTCTGCGTCGCGTTCTTCTTTTATTTTAATTGCCTTTTCCGAAGCGGGATACTGCTCTTTGATTTCCATCGGAATCGGAAGTTTGCATTTGAAAGTCATATTCATAATTTTTCACCTTTTTCTTTTTATTTGTTGAAAAGTTTTCTTCTTTCGGTTGATTCCTTCATCATTTCAACCATCGTGTCTCTGTCGCCGGTTTTGAGGCTTTCGTAAAGCTTGTGGAAATGCGCCTCAAAAAGTTCCATCTGACGGAGAAGCGATTCCCTGTTGAGGAAGAAAAGCTCGCTCCAAAGCGTTTCGTTGATGTTTGCAATTCTTGTGAGATCTCTGAATGAGTCGGCCGTGTATTTTTCAAGATGCTCGTTTTCATAGCACGTCATGAGCGAAACCGCAATGCAGTGCGTAAGCTGAGAGACGAAGCCGATGAGGTCGTCGTGCTCCTTCGGAGAAAGTTCAACGATTCTTCCGAAACCGAGAATTTCCGCAATACGCTTGCAGCATTCAATTCCGTTTTCGGTGTTCTTTTCCGTCGGAACAACAACGTAGTTCGCGCCGTAAAACATTCTTTCGTCGCTGTTTTCAACGCCGTAGACCTCGCGGCCGGCCATCGGGTGCGCAGAGATAAACTCAACACCTTCCGGAAGCATTGACTGAATTTTTTCAACAATGCAGCCCTTGACGCCGGTGACGTCGGTAATGATCGTTCCTTTTTTGATGAGCTTTCCGTGCTCTGAGATCCAGTCGATGAACGTGTGCGGATAGAGGGCAAAAACAATTACATCGGCCTTTTTGACCAGCTCTTCGTCAACGAAGGTCGGGCATTCGTGAACAATCTCGTGCTTGAGAGCGAACTCAGCGGATTTTTCGTCGTTTACGATTGCGTCAACGTGATATCCCTTTTGTGTAAGACCTCTGGCATAGCTGCCGCCCATAAGGCCGAGGCCGACAATTAAAAACCGTGTCTGTTTGTCAATAGTCATATTAAATCAACTCTTATTCCTAAATTTTTTATCACTTCAAAAAATGTAGGAAAACTTTTTGAAACCGCTTCGGCGCCTTCAATTTCTCCTCCGAATACGCTTGAAAGAACGGCAAGCGACATTGCAACGCGGTGGTCATTATGAGAGGAAAGCGTTCTTTCCGGGGAGTGAAGAGGCGTTTTTTGAACAACGATTTCGTTTTCAAAAACGTCAATTTTTGCGCCGAAAGCCGAAAGCTCTTTTTTCATCGCTTCGCCGCGGTCACTCTCCTTCATTCTGAGCCTTGCGGTATTTTTGAACCGCGCGCCGTTTTTGAAGGCGGCAACGGTCATCAGAATCGGAGCAAGGTCGGGGCAATCGGCAATGTCAAGCACCGGCATGCCTTTTTCAAGCAGTTCAAAGTGTTCCTTATAAACTCTGTCTCCCTGAAGTGTTTCGGCGTCAAGACCGCTGACGGAAACAGAGCCGCCGAAAAAGTTGAATGCATCGAGGAAAGCGGCCGAAGAGCAGTCGCCCTCTGCGGTGCAGTCATGTGCTTTGAAGGTTTGGCCGGAGCTTAAATAAAGCGTTCCCGCGTTTTGCCATGTTGCGGAAACACCGAACTTTTTCATCACCGAAAGCGTGATGTCAACATAGCTTTTGCTTTGAATTTCGGTCGTGAGCCGAATTTTGCTTTCGCCGCAAAACGGCAAAGCAAAAAGCAGACCTGTTATGAACTGGCTGCTGACGTTGCCGGGAACCGGGTATTCCCCGGCGGAAAGCTTTCCGCAAACGGTGAGCCTTCCCGCTCCCTTTTCAAAAAGAAAGCCGCCGTTTTGAGAGAGCTCTTCATAAACGCCGAGCGGACGGGAGAACAGCTTTTCGCTGCCCTCAAAGGTCACTCTTTTTCCGCCGAGCAAGGCAAGCGGAACAAGAAAGCGCAGTGTGCTTCCGCTTTCGCGGCAGGGAAGAACGACGTCTTCCGGTATGTTGAGCGGATCAAGGCCGCCGATTTTGACCGAAGACACTCCCCTTTCAACCCTTGCGCCCATTTTTTCAAGGCAGTCAAGCGTTGCGAGGATGTCCTCGCTGTAATATGCATTTTTAATTACGCTTTCCTCTTTTGAGAGTGCGGCGCAAATGAGCATACGGTGCAGCACGCTTTTTGAAGGCGGAGCCGTCACCGAGCCGGAAGCTCGGCTTTTTTCAATGACTGCTTTCATTTTTCTTCACCCAAAAATTCAATAATTGCGTCAACGGCTCGAAGATAGCCGTCGGTTCCGAGGCCGCAAATCGTTTTGAAGCAGGCGGCGCGGACGAAGGACACCTGACGGAAGTCCTCCCTTTTTGAAACGTCGGAGATATGCACCTCAACGGTCGGAATCTTCACCGCCTTGAGCGCGTCAAGCAACGCAACGCTTGTGTGTGTATACGCCGCGGGATTCATCACGATCGCGTCAAAAACGCCGAACGCCTCCTGAATCCTATCCACCAGAGCGCCCTCATGATTCGACTGAAAAAAGGCGGTTTCAATCCCCTTTTCGTCGCAGTAGCTTTTGATTTTTTGAACCAGAGTTTCGTAAGTCTCCGTTCCGTAAAGGTTCGGCTCTCTGATTCCGAGCATATTTATGTTTGGTCCGTTGAGAACAAGAATTTTCATTTTTGCGTCATCCTATCAATAATTGCGCTCGCTGCATGTTCGGGAACTCCGTCAACAAACACGGCTTCGTCGCAGGTTGATTTATAAATCGGTTCGCGCTCCTCAAAGCGTTTTCGGAGCGCCATCTCGTCGCTTGAAAGCGGCCTGTCCGCCGTGGGAATGATTTGAGAAAGCGGACGGTCAAGGAAGAAGAGCCTTCCGTTTTGTCTGAGTGCGGCGATGTTCTCTTTTTTGAGTACCGCTCCGCCGCCCGTTGCAACAACAAGGCCGGTTCTTTTTGAAACCTCGCCGATCACTTCGCTTTCAAGGGCGCGGAAATGAGCTTCGCCGAATTTTGAAAAGATCTCGGTAATTTCCATCCCGGCTTTTTTGACTATCAGCTCGTCGGTATCAACAAACTCTCTTGAAAGCTTTTTTGAAATCAGCTTTCCGATTGTGGTCTTTCCGCTGCCGGGCATACCCGTCAGAACGATGTTCTCCTTTTGAGAAAGGAGCTTTTTATAAACCTCTTCGCCCATTTTTTCGGGGAACTCGCACTTCAAAAACAGCTCGCTCGCCTTAACGGCCTGCAAAACGAGCATATAAAGCCCTCCGCAATACCGAAGGCCTTTCTCTTTGGCTTCAAGGAGAAGATTGGTGCGAAGCGGATTGTATATCACGTCCGCAACACCCTCAAGGCTTTTGAAGCCTTCAAGCGAGAGTGCCTGACCTTCGTTTTTGGGGTACATTCCGCAGGGGGTGGTGTTGATTATATAAGAGGAATCGCCATGGAGCGAAAGAACGTTTTCATAGTTGACTTTTCCGCTCCTTGAAACAACATGAGCCTCGCCGCCGAGCGAACGGCAAACTGCTTCTGCGGTTTTTGATGTTCCGCCGCTGCCGAGAATGAGCACCTTTTTTCCGGAAAGCTCAAAGCCGTTTTTGAGAAGCAGAGAACGCAGACCGTAAAAATCGGTGTTGTAGCCGTAAAGAACACCGTCCTTGTTCACGACCGTGTTGACCGCGCCTATTTGCTTTGCCGCTTCATCAATGAAGTCAAGATATTTCATCACGGTTTCCTTATACGGAATCGTGACATTGACGGCGCAGAAGGAACGCTCCCTCATGAAAGAATCAAGCTCTTCTTCCGTCAGCTCCAAAAGCTCATATTCATACGGTGCAAAGGCTTCATGAATCGTTTTTGAATAGCTGTGGCCGAGCTTTTTTCCGAGTAATCCGTATTTCATAGTCATTTTATATCAAGGTCTGTTCCGAATCTCTGAGAAAGCAGGTCAAGCAGTGCAATCGCCGTCACTGCCGTGGCAACGGGCGCGGCTTTATGAATGATTGCCGGGTCGTGCCTGCCCTCGATGAGCAATTCGGTCTCCTGTGTTTTTTCAAAATCTATCGTTTTTTGTGTTTTATATATTGAAGGCGTGGGCTTTACGGCGCAGCTTACGATAATCGGCATACCGTTCGTAATTCCGCCGTTCACGCCGCCGTTGTTGTTCGTTTCGGTAACGACCTTTCCGTCTTTGAGTGCAAACGGATCGTTCGCCTGTGAGCCGGTCATGTTTCCGAAGTCAAAGCCTGCCCCGAAGGAGACACCTTTGACCGCAGGAACGCTGAAAAGTATATGCGCCAAAACGCCCTCAACAGTGTCGAACCACGGTTCGCCGACCGAACACGGGAAACCGGTGACAGCCGTTTCAAGAACGCCGCCGACGGAATCGCCGTTTTCTCTCGCCGTTCTTATCCTATCTTCGATTTTTTACTTTGCACTTTCGTCAAGGACGGGAATTGAACGCGAACCGAGAGCCGAAAAGTCCTCGCTGAAGTTTTCAAAATGCCTGTCCGAAACTCCGCCGCAGGAAAGAATATGAGTGCCGAGTTCTACTCCGCAGCCTTCGAGAATCTGAAGAGCAACGGCTCCGGCGGCTGTGAGCGCGGCTGTGATTCGGCCGGAAAAATGGCCGCCGCCGCGGTAATCCTCAAAGCCGTGGTACTTGAGAAACGCCGTGTAATCCGCGTGAGACGGGCGGGCAACGGTTTTCATTTTTGAATAGTCTGCGCTTTTTGTGTCCGTGTTCGGAATCAGGATGCAAAGCGGTGTGCCCGTTGTTTTGCCCTCAAAAAAGCCGCTGACGATTTTGAATTCGTCCTTTTCGCTGCGCTTTGTTGAAAACGCAGCCGCACCTCTTCGCCGTCTTAAACTCGCGGAGATTTTGTCAAGGTCAAGCGCAACGCCCGGCTTCACTCCGTCAAGGACGGCGCCGATCGCTTCTCCGTGGCTTTCGCCGAAAAGGGTAACAGAAAAAGAACTGCCGAAGGTGTTTTTCATAGCATTTTCTCCAAATCTTTAAGGCTCACATTTTCAAAGAAGAACGAGCCGATCTCATCGGAACGCACAACGCAGACCGAGCTTCCGCTGGCCTG
>JAUNFH010000249.1 GCA_030525185.1 Clostridia bacterium | reverse complement strand
TCGGCGGCTCATATCTCGGCGCAAGAGCCGTTGTTGAGTTCATCAAATCTCAGAATTACAATGCACTCAGAAAAGGAACGCCGGCAATCTATTTCTCTGGCAACAGCATCAGCTCAACAGCGCTTTCGGAACTTGTTGAAATCTGCGACGGAAAAGACTTTTCGGTTAACGTAATTTCAAAGTCGGGAACAACTACCGAACCGGCGATCGCTTTCAGAATTTTCCGTGAGATGCTCATAAACAAGTACGGTGCAAAAGGCGCAGCCGAGAGAATTTATGTAACGACCGATAAATCAAAGGGTACTCTCAAATCGCTTGCAGACAGTGAAGGCTATGAAACCTTTGTCGTTCCCGATGACGTTGGAGGAAGATATTCCGTTCTTACCGCAGTCGGCCTTCTTCCGATTGCCGCCGCCGGAATTGATATTGATGCTCTCTTGGCGGGTGCGGCTAAAGCAAGAGAAGAACTTATGTCGGATTCAATTGAAGAAAATGACTGCTATAAATACGTTGCAATCAGAAATGCGCTTTATAACAAGGGTAAGGCAACCGAAATGTTTGTTTCATATGAACCGTGTTTCACAATGATGAACGAATGGATCAAGCAGCTCTTCGGTGAAAGCGAAGGAAAAGAGGGAAAAGGCCTTTTCCCGACTTCGGCCGTTTTCTCAACCGACCTTCATTCACTCGGCCAGTATATCCAGCAGGGCGAAAGAATTATGTTTGAGACCGTCGTCAATTTCAACAAGCCTCAGAGAGAGATTATTATCAAGGCCGAAGACGGAAACATTGACGGACTCAACTTCCTTGCCGGAAAATCAATGGCTTTCGTAAACAAAAAGGCGTTTGAAGGAACCGTTCTTGCTCATAACGACGGCGGCGTTCCCAACATTGTTCTTGACGTTGACGCGATGGATGAAGAAAATCTCGGTTACCTCATTTATTTCCTTGAAAAGGCTTGCGCAATTTCAGGATATGTTCTCGGCATAAATCCGTTTGATCAGCCCGGCGTTGAAAGCTACAAAAAGAATATGTTTGCTCTTCTCGGAAAACCCGGTTACGAAAAAGAGAAAGAAAGACTTGAAGAAAGACTTTCAATGTGATACAATAAAGACGTAAAAAATCCACAGACAGTGGAAATTATATAAGGAGGAGATATTTTATGATTTCTCTTATTTTAGGACACAAAGGCTCCGGAAAAACAAAGCACCTTATCGGTTGCCTTAACGAAGCTATCGAAACCTCAAAAGGAAATGTTGTTTGCGTTGAGAAGGAAACAAAATTGACATTTGACATTGATTATCGCGCAAGACTCATTGCTACCGATGATTTTGAAATAAAGGGTTATCAGGCTTTCTACGGCTTCCTTGCAGGCGTTTGCGCCGGAAACCATGACATTACTGATATTCTTGTTGACGCAACGCTCAGAATCGGCGGAAGAGATTACAATGAACTTGCAAAGTTCCTTGAAAGCGTTTATGAACTCGGAGAGGCTCAGGACAAGAGATTTATTTTCACAATCTCCGCAGACAGAGAGGAACTCCCGGTTTCAATCTTTAATTTCTGCAAAGTTCTTTAATCTTCGCGAAACAAACATTTGCGGCAGGTTTTTCCTGCCGCTTTTTTAATAAAAAAGGGACGTGTTTTATGAATTTTGAAATCGAAAAAGAATATTATGAAAAAGGGTATAAAATGATTTGCGGAATTGACGAGGCCGGCCGAGGTCCGCTTTGCGGCCCGGTTTGCGCCGCCGCCGTGATTCTCCCGATTGATTGCGAGATTGAAGGAATCAATGATTCAAAAAAACTCAGCGAAAAAAAACGAGAGGCTCTTTTTGAAATAATAAAAGAAAAAGCTGTTGCTTATTCCGTCGCAATGGCAACGGCGAAAGAAATTGATGCGATTAATATTCTTCAGGCAACTTTTCTCGCAATGAGAAGGGCAGTCGGCACCCTTAAAGAAAT
>JAUNFH010000248.1:1555-1966 GCA_030525185.1 Clostridia bacterium | reverse complement strand
CCTTACGCCGTTTTCAAAAACCGTTCTTCCGAGCGGCTTGACGTAGTTGTCGCCGGCTGTGAAGGAAAGGTTCCTGACCTCGGCATCCTCCGGAAAACGCGGATTTTCCGCAAAAAGGGGCGATGAGGTGCTGCGGTTGTTGTTTTGAAAAAACGGGAACTTTTTTCCGTTCTTATCCGGTGCATTGACAGAAACAAAAGCAACAAAGCCGATGAGCACGGCAAAGAAAACCGCAACGGCAATTGCTTTAAAAAGTTTGTTCAAGCTTTTCACCATCCGTTTGAAGGCCGACGGCAGAAACTGCATTCGGCCCGAGTGTTGACGAAGTACTGTTTACGAGTGAGTGTATGATACCACAAAATTTACCTTTGGTCAACAAGGGCGGTTTTTGTCTCTTTTTGCTGTTTTTGG
>JAUNFH010000248.1:0-1545 GCA_030525185.1 Clostridia bacterium | reverse complement strand
AGGGGGGCGGTGCTATAATATACTCACGATTTAAACCGCTAAAGTGAACGCAGATATATTGTCTCTGCGCCCTCTTGACCGGCTGATATAAAATACTGTATACTAAGTAATCGCAAGGCGAAAACGGGCAGCGTGTCTGCGCTCTTGATTGGTTTGCGGTTGCCTGAAGGGTGGCTTCAAAATGTATTCAAAGGAAATGTATGAACTCGGTGCACATTCATCGGTGATCAGGGAGATTTTCGAGTATGCCAAGAAAAGATCTGCCGTGGTCGGAAAAGAAAATATCTATGATTTCAGCATAGGCAACCCGAACATTCCGGCTCCGGACATTGTTGACGAAACGATTAAAAAGCTCATCGACACAATGCCGTCGGCTGACCTTCACGGCTACACCTCCGCTGTCGGCGACAACGGAACACGTCAGGCCATTGCCGATTACCTCAATAAGACCCACGGAACCTCTTTCAGAAAAGAAAATTTCTATATGACCGCAGGCGCGGCGGCTTCGCTCACGATTACGCTCCACGCGCTTGCCGAAGAGGGCGACGAGGTCATTCTGATTGCGCCGTTCTTTCCGGAATACAAGGTCTTTGCCGAAGGCGCAGGAATGAAAGTGAAAATTGTTCTTTCCGACCCCGACACACTCCTTCCGGATTATGACGCGATTGAAAAAGCAATAAACGAACACACAAAGGCGATCATCGTCAATTCGCCGAACAACCCCTCAGGCGTTGTTCTGAGCGAAGAGGAGATTAAAAAGCTTGCCGCCCTCCTTGAAAAAAAGGAGAAGGAAAACGGAAAACCTATCTATCTTATCGCGGACGAGCCTTACAGAGAGCTGGTTTACGGTGGCGCAAAGGCTCCGTATATCACAAAGTATTACCGCGACACCGTTGTCTGCTATTCCTTCAGCAAGTGTCTTTCCCTTCCCGGAGAGAGAATAGGATATATCCTCGTTCCCGATGAAGCCGAAAACTCAAAGGAAGTTTTCACCGCAGTCTGCGGAGCCGGAAGAATGCTCGGCTTCGTCTGCGCACCGTCGATGTATCAGTTTGTTGTCAGGGATTGCATCGGCAAGACCGCTGACCTTTCCATTTATGAAAAGAACCGCGATCTGCTTGTCAGCACGGTTGAATGCCTCGGTTTTTCCTGCGCAAAGCCGGACGGCGCGTTCTATCTTTTTATGAAATCACCTGAACCGGATGCCGCCGCTTTTTGCGAAATGGCGAAGAAATATGAGCTTCTGTTCGTACCCAGCGATTCCTTCGGCTTTCCGGGATATGTCAGAATCGCATACTGCGTTTCTCACGATATGATTGAAAGGTCGATTCCGGCCTTTGAAAAATTAGCGAAAGAATATTTTTAAGGAGACAGAAATGGACGAGCTTGTCACTATCCGCGAAAGAATTAACGATGTCGACCAAAAAATGGCGCTGCTCTTTGAAGAGCGAATGAAGCTGGTCGGCTCGGTTGCAGAATACAAAATGAAAAGCGGCATCCCTGTTTTTGACGAAAAGCGTGAGCAGGAGGTAATCAGACGCAACG
>JAUNFH010000086.1 GCA_030525185.1 Clostridia bacterium | reverse complement strand
AAAATATCAAAGATCAAATATGCGACGTATGCCATAAAATGTGGCAACTCGGCTGGGTCGCAGCCAACGACGGCAACGTTTCCGTTAAGCTTGACGACGGAACGTTCCTTGCAACGCCGACCGGAATGAGCAAAAGCTTCATCACACCCGACAAGCTCGTCAGAATCAATGATAAGGGCGAAGTTCTTGAAGGTGCAGAAGGTCTCAGACCGTCGTCTGAAATCAAAATGCACCTTTGCTGCTACCGCGAACGCGAGGACGTCGGAGCGGTTCTTCACGCTCATCCGCCGACAGCAACCGGCTTTGCAATTGCAAACAAAGCGCTTGACGAATACACAATGATTGAATCGGTAATCGCAATCGGTTCCGTTCCCGTAACGCCCTACGGAACGCCGTCAACCGACGAAGTTCCGGAAGCAATCAAGCCGTATCTTCAGGAACATGATGTAATGCTCCTTCAAAACCACGGCGCACTCACCGTCGGAGCGGACCTCATCACTGCGTATTACAGAATGGAAACGCTTGAACTTTTTGCAAAAATTTCGCTCAACGCCCATCTTCTCGGCGGCGCACAGGAAATTTCAAAGGAAAACATCGACCGCCTTTGCTCGATGCGCGCGCAGTACGGAGTTACCGGAAAACACCCCGGCTATAAAAAATATCCGCACGGAAGCCACTGATAAAAGCGAAATTTTGGAGGTATACCATGCTTAAAAATATCCCACCGGTTTTATCGCCGAAACTTTTGAAAATACTCATGGAAATGGGTCACGGAGACGAAATCGTAATCGCCGACGGAAACTTTCCCTCCTCGGCAATCGCTCAAAGGCTTGTTCGCCTTGACGGCCACGGAGTTCCGGAAATTCTTGAAGCGGTCATGCGCTTTTTCCCGCTTGACGCATACACCGAAAAGCCCGTTGCCCTCATGGAGGTTGTTCCCGGCGACCCGGTTGTTCCGACGATTTGGGACGATTACAAAAAAATCCTTAAAGCCGCAGAACCCGAGCATTGCGAAATTGAATACATAGAGCGCTTTGCGTTCTATGAACGCGCAAAAAAAGCCTATGCCGTAATCGCAACGGGCGAAAGCGCAATTTATGCAAACATCCTTCTCAAAAAGGGCGTTGTTTCGCCGGAGGACTGCCGATGAGCAAAAACGTTCTTGCGCTTGACTTCGGCGCTTCTTCCGGAAGAGCGATTCTCGCCTGCTTTGACGGAGAAAAAATCAGCCTTCGCGAAGTTCACCGTTTTGTCAACGAGCCGATTGAAAAGGACGGAAAACTTTTTTGGAACTTTGACGAACTTTTCAAAAATCTTGAAGAGGGAATCAGAAAAGCCTTTGAAATCTCGCCGTTTGACTCAATCGGAATTGACACATGGGGCGTCGATTACGGAATGCTCAAAAAGGACGGTTCGCTCGTTTCGCTCCCCCGCCATTACCGTGACACAAGAACAAACGGCCTTTCAAAAACGCTTGACGCAAAAGAACTTTACAGCCGCACCGGACTTCAGATTATGGACATCAACACGCTCTTTCAGCTCATGAGCGAGCGCGACGAAAACGGTTTTGAAGGCTGCGAAAAAATTCTGCCGATACCCGACCTTTTTGCATACTTTCTCACGGGTGAAATTTCCGCCGAGCGTTCAATCGCAAGCACAACGCAGTTCCTTTCCTCAAAAGACGGAAACTGGGACAAAGAACTTTTGAAAAACCTGAACATTCCCGTTTCGATTCTTCCCCCGATTACGGAAAGCGGAAGCGAAAAAGGCGTTCTTTCAAAAACGGTTTGCGAAAAACTTTCCGTTCCTCCGATTCCCGTCACTGCAGTCTGCGGCCACGACACTCAGTCCGCCGCTTTTGCCGCTCCGTTCAAAAAGGGCGAAGACGCGGTGTTCCTCAGCTGCGGAACATGGTCGCTCCTCGGCACGGAGCTTGACTCCCCCGTTCTCACCGAAAAAGCCGCCGAATGCGGACTTTCAAACGAAGTGGGCTACGGCAAAAAAGTCACCTTCCTCAAAAACATCATCGGCCTTTGGCTCATTCAGGAGTCAAGACGCGAATACAAGCGAAAAGGCGTTGATTTAAGCTTTGCGGAAATTGAAAAGCTTTCTCGCGACGCAGGCGAAAGCAAGTGCTTCATCGACCCGGACGATCCGCTCTTCACTCCGCCCGGCGATATCCCGTCCCGTATTCAAAAGTACTGCGAAGAGACGAATCAGTATGTTCCGAAAACAACGGGCGAAATCTTCCGCTGTATTTACGAAAGCCTCGCAATGAAATACCGCATGGCGACAAAAGAGCTTGAACTCTGCACAGGCAAAAAGTTCGGCACGATTCATATTGTCGGCGGCGGAGTGCGGGACAGCCTTCTTTGTTCGCTTACGGCAACTTACTGCAAGCGAAAAGTCACGGCAGGTCCGATTGAGGCAACGGCTTTCGGCAACGCCGCAATTCAGCTTCTTGCCCTCGGCGAATTTTCGTCGGAAGAAGAAGCACGGGAGTGCATTGCACGTTCGGAAGAAAACAAAACGTATTTTCCCGAAGAAAGCGACGAAGAAAAATACAAAACCTTTAAAAAAGTAATCTCAAAATAAAACATCAAGACCGAAAAACAGAAAGTGAGTGATATTATTATGTATCCGAGAATCGGAATCCGTCCCGTCATCGACGGAAGACAGTTCGGCGTCCGCGAGGACCTTGAAGAGCAGACAATGAATATGGCTCTTGCCGCAAAAAAGCTTATTGAAGAAAACCTTCGCTATCCCGACGGAAAAAACGTTGAATGCGTAATTGCGCCGTCAACAATCGGCGGCGGAGCGGAAGCTTTTGAATGCGAAAGCTTTTTCCGCACTCAAAACGTTTGTGCAACTCTTTCAGTAACTCCCTGCTGGTGCTACGGCAGTGAAACAATGGACCTCAACCCGCTGACAATCAAGGCTGTTTGGGGCTTCAACGGAACGGAGCGTCCCGGTGCGGTTTATCTTGCCGCCTGCATGGCGGCTCACGCACAGCGCGGTCTCCCCGCTTTTTCAATCTACGGAAGAGACGTTCAGGACAAGGACGAAAAGGAAGTTCCGGCAGACGTCCGCGAAAAAATCCTTCGTTTTGCAAAATGTGCAATCGCCGTCGGCGTAATGCGCGACAAAGCTTATGTCGGTCTCGGAAGCGTTTCGATGGGTATTGCAGGCTCGTACTGCAACTCCGACTTCTTCCAAAACTATCTCGGTATCCGCGCGGAATGGGTTGATTTGACAGAAATTTTAAGACGTATTCACCTCGGAATTTATGACCATGAGGAATACGAAAAAGCACTCGCTTGGGTCAAAGAAAACTGCCGCGAAGGCTATGACGTCAACAAAGACGTTCCCGAGGACGACGAAATTGACCCGTTCAAAATCAAAAAGCCGCGCACCGCAGAGGAAAAGGAAAAGGAATGGGAATTCATCGTCAAGTTCACCCTCATTGCACAGGACATCTTCTTCGGAAACAAAAAGCTTCTTGAAATGGGTTGGAAGGAAGAAAGCAGAGGAAGAAACGCAATTCTCGGCGGTTTCCAGGGTCAGCGTATGTGGACCGACTGGCTTCCGAACGGCGACTTCACCGAAGCAATCATGAACTCAAGCTTCAATTGGAACGGAAAGAAAGAGCCGTCAATTCTTGCAACCGAGAACGACGGACTCAACGGAACGGCAATGCTTTTCGGAAAGCTCCTCACCGGCGGCGCAACAATTTTTGCGGACGTCCGCACTTACTGGAGTCCCGAAGCGGTCAAACGCGTAACCGGCGTTGAACCGACCGGAAAAGCCGCAAACGGATTCATCCATCTCATCAACAGCGGTGCCGCCGCCCTTGACGGAACCGGCGAAAGCACCTATGACGGAAAGACCGGCGTTATGAAACCGTGGTGGGACGTTACCGACAAAGACATCAAGGCGATGCTTGACGCAACGGATTGGGCGCCGGCAAACCTCGGCTACTTCCGCGGAGGCGGATTCTCTTCGCATTATCGCACCCGCGCAGAAATGCCTGTAACGATGATCAGAGTCAACATTCTCAACGGCAATCAGCCGCTTCTTCAGATTGCAGAGGGCTACACCGTTGACCTTCCCGACGAGATTCACAAACCGCTTGACGAACGTACCGACAAAACGTGGCCGACAACGTGGTTCGTTCCGAACCTCACCGGCGAAGGCGCGTTCAAGGACGTTTATCACGTTATGGCAAACTGGGGTGCTAACCACGGCTGCCTTGCGTACGGTCACATCGGCGCAGACCTCATCACTCTTGCAAGTATGCTCAGAATCCCCGTCTCAATGCACAACGTTGACGAAAGCAGAATTTATCGTCCGCACACATGGAGCGCATTCGGAACAAAGGACCTTGAAAGCGCAGACTACCGTGCCTGCGAAAGCTACGGCCCGCTTTATAAATAACAACAAAACAACAACGGCTGTGATTCGTTCAAATGAATCACAGCCGTTTCTTTTTCTATTAAATTATTCTTCGGGGTCTTCCGGAAGAACGTCGTCTGCGGCATTTTCAGCCTTTCTGACGAGGGCAATCGGAGTCTGCTGAGAGCTTTGACCGAGCGGATTATCTTCAAAAACGCTCTTGCAAAAATCAATTTCAAGCGACTGATCGCTTCTTCCGAGAATTTCGCGTCCGATGTCGTTTGCGTCCATGACAACAACCTTGCAGCCGGTATGCTTTTCAAGGTCGGCGGCAACATCATTCGGCTTATAAGGAGCAAGCTTTGCGTAATGGTTATACGGCGGAAGGGTGCAATCGCACGGACCGTCGATTGCTCTTGCCTTTTCGCCGACGATTTTATAGAAAACACCCCTTACGCCGAAGGGCTTTGTCACTGCGGAACAGAATGCGGCAAAAAGAATTTTCGGCGCACCGACGTCACGAAGCGCAAGCTCCATCGTCCACGGGCTTCCGAGACCAATTCCGTACGGTGATTTATAAACAAACTTGCAAAGGAGTTTTGCAAGGCGCGACGGCTTGATATCGTCAATGTCAAAGGCTCTGCCCTGACTGATTGCAACAATTTTTTCGCTGATGAAAATCATGTCGCCTTCCTTAACGAACGGCATAACGTATTCGTCCATGATATCGGTGAGAACGTCGCCTTTATAAACAACCTTCGTCTTAATCGGGAAGCGGCAGTAAGTACCCCACGGGGTTTCGATTTTAAGCTTTTTTTCGGGGTTCGGTCTGAGTGCGGTCATATCCATATATTAAAAACTTCCTTTCGTATTCACGTTTACGCCGACGGAAAAGTCGATTTTCGCCGACTCGGGTTACTGATATATTCTAACCCAATAATGCGTTCAAGTCAATCCAAATATACAAGTTTAAAAACTTTTTCACAAAAAAAGTTTACGTCATATTCGAGAAGCGTTCAACGGCCTTTGTGAAACTTTCAATCGTTTTTTCGGCGTCGCCGTGTTCGATTCCGTCGCGAACGCAATGCTTGATGTGGCCTTCAAGAACAACCTTTCCGCAGGAATGAAGCGCTGATTTTGCGGCGTTTATCTGAAGAAGAATGTCCTCGCAGGGAACGTCTTCGTCAACCATTCTGTCAATCGCCTGAACCTGACCGATAATTTTTTTGAGTCTGCGGTGCAGATTTTCGGCGTCCATGCACTGTTTCATGCCTGTGCCTCCTCTGGGAAAATGAAATATATTATATTATACCGCAACGCCGAAAATTGTCAAGAAAAAGAGCTTTTGCACACAGAAAAACCGACGCAAAAGCTCTTTTCTTATTTTTACGGATTATATTTTTTGAGCTTTTTAAACGAAGGAATCCGCTTTATAAGCGAAAAAACACCAACAACACCGAGCGAACCGACCGCAAAAAGAAAACCGATATATGTGAGAATCCAGCCCTCACTACTGTTTGTATTCAGTACATTTGCAAAAGCCAGCAATAAGAAAACAAAAAGAGGAAAAATCCATTTTGTACGGTTGCCGAAAAGTCCGAGCAATGCCGAATTAATCGCCGTTAAGACTATCATAAAATCGATTAAAGGAGCGCTGTCAGAAAGAATTTGAGGCATTGCAAAAAAAATGAATACTTGAAGACAGCACATCAAAACCGTCAAAACCGAACTGCGGTTAAGCCAACGTATCTTTTTTTCGCTGTCGGCAATCACATCAACAAGCGTTTCATTGCTTTTCCGAATGATATCACTGTACCGGTCGGAGAAAGAATCGGTGTTAAACCGGCTTTTTTGTTCTTCAAAGGGCAACACTTCGTCTTTTGTTTCACAGAAGCTTTTTCTTTCTTCAAAAGCGGAGTTCGCCGCTTTTTCAATGTACTTTTCTCCTGCAATAAGTTCAGCAACCGAAACACCGAGCACATCAGAAAGCGGCATAATAAATGAAATGTCCGGCATTCCTCTGCCCGTTTCCCAACGTGAAACCGCTTTATCTGTACAACCGAGTTTTTCGGCAAGTTCTTTTTGAGTGAGTCCAACCGCCGCTCTCTGTTCTTTTATAAAAAGACCGATCTTTTGTGTATCCATAATAAATCCTCCTTTTTATGCTTTTACACCTTTATAATATCAGTTATGTTGCTAAAACTCAACCTATGAATCATAGAGTTCGGCTAAAAAAACGTATGCCGCAAAATTTTTTTGAAAAACCGTTGACAAAACAGCAAAGGCTAATTATAATGTACCTATACCCCCTATGGTATAGAAAAGAGGAGTTGTATGAAAGCCTTTATGAAAAAAGTTGAGCACTTTTTGGAACTCGGCGGAACAAAAAAGGACATTGCATTTCTTTGCATTTCCGGTGTTTCGCTGGTTTTGAGCCTGCTCAAAATCGTGCCGCTGCCCTTTGACATTGCGTGGGTTGCAATCATTCTTTGCGGCGTTCCGATTGTTCTTGAAGCGATTATCGGTCTTGTTACCGAATTCGACATTAAAGCGGACGTTCTTGTTTCACTCGCCCTCATCGCTTCGGTTTGTATTCACGAAGATTTTGCCGCCGGAGAAATTGCCTTCATTATGCAGCTCGGCGCACTTTTGGAAGATCTTACCGTTGCAAAGGCGCGTTCCGGAATTGAAAAGCTTGTGAAACTTACTCCGCAAACGGCAAGGGTACTCAAAAACGGAAAAGAAAGCGTTGTTCCTGCCGAAGATGTTTCTGTCGGCGATACCGTCCGTGTTCTTCCCGGAGAAAGCATTCCGGTTGACGGGATAATCACTTCGGGAGAAACTTCTATCGATCAGTCGGTAATGACCGGAGAGTCAATGCCCGTTGACAAAAAAGCCGGCGACGAGGTTTCAAGCGGTACGGTCAACCGCTTCGGCGCGTTTGAAATGAAAGCAACAAAAGTCGGAAGCGACAGTTCGATTCAGCGAATGATTCGCCTTGTTCAGTCGGCAGACGCCGGAAAAGCAAAAATCGTTTCGTTCGCCGATAAATTTGCAACGTGGATTGTTGTCATCGCCCTTGTTGCCGCGGTACTCACGTTCATCTTCAGCGGAAAGATTATCAGAGCCGTAACAATCCTTGTCGTTTTTTGTCCCTGCGCCCTTGTTCTTGCAACTCCGACGGCAATCATGGCCGCAATCGGCAACGCAACAAAACACGGTTTTCTCGTTCGCGAAGGCGACGCGCTTGAACGTCTTTCAAAGGTCAGCGTTATTGCATTCGACAAAACCGGAACGCTTACATACGGAATGCCGAAAGTTACCGCCGTCAAAAGCGTAAACGACAATTATTCCGACAGCGACGTTTTCTTCCTTGCCGCCTGCGCGGAACAGCTTTCGGAACACCCGCTCGGAAAAGCGATTGTAAAATCATACAACGAAAGCGAAACAAAACCGCTTGTTCCTGCTTATAATTTCAAGATGATACCGGGAAAAGGCGCTTGTGCAAGCATCGGCGAAAAAACCGTCCTCGCCGGCAATTTTGAACTTCTTTCCGGCGAAGGAATCAAGATTGAAAAAACAAGCGAAATTGAAAGCTTTCTTGAAAACGGCTGCACGGTTATTTATCTTGCCGCGGACGGCGAATATATCGGCTATGCGGCGCTTTCCGACACTCCGAGGGAAAACGCAAAAGATACAATCAAAAACCTTTTTTCGCTCGGTACGGAACCTGTGCTTCTTACCGGTGACAACACAAAAGCGGCAAAAAGCGTTGCTTCAAAGCTTGGAATAAAAAACGTTAAAGCAGAGTGTCTGCCCGAAACAAAGCTTGAATTTATTGATAACTGCGAAAAAGGCGAAAAGCCTGTCTGCATGATAGGCGACGGAATCAACGACGCGCCCGCGCTCAAGCGCGCAACGGTAGGCATAGCAATGGGCGGCATAGGAAGCGACATTGCCGTTGACGCGGCCGACATTGCCCTTGTTAACGACGATATAAGCGAACTGCCGTTCCTTAAAGCGCTTTCTTCAAGAATGATGAAAACGATAAAGCTAAATCTCACCTTTTCAATGACTCTCAACTTTGTTGCAATCACTCTTGCGATTATCGGAACGCTCAACCCCGTAATCGGCGCACTCGTTCACAACGCGGGTTCGGTTCTTGTAATAATCAATTCGGCCTTACTTTTAAAATGGAGGAATAAAAAATGATTTTAAGTATTATAGGTATTATTATCGGGCTCATGGTTGCCGCTTTCAGCGTGTATCTCATTATCAAAAACAAAAGCGACAGCGAATCCAAAAAAATCTATACAATCACCGCAATTATCGGCGTTGCGATTTTGGCGGTTTGCGTGATTAAACTTGTTCTTGCGTTATAACCAAAACACTTCTGCACAGTTTTCAAAAAGGATAACAAACAAAAATCGGATTATATTTTTTGAAAAGCGGAGGTTCTGAATGCACACTGAAACCGGCGCAACGTCTTTAACGCTTTAAGCGGCAAAAAAATTTCAAAAAATTTGAAAAAAAGACTTGACGTAACTCGAATAATGTGGTATATTATTTGAGCGTTAAGGACACGCTGGTGTGTATGCTGGTGTAGCTCAGTTGGTAGAGCAGCTGATTTGTAATCAGCAGGTCGGGGG
>JAUNFH010000085.1 GCA_030525185.1 Clostridia bacterium | reverse complement strand
ATTGCGAATAAGCAGATCACTTAATCAAAGAACATCATGAAAGCTTCAAAAACTCAGCTTTCTCAAAAAATCCGCGCCGCATATGTGACGGGAACGGATTCAAATCTCAAACTCATTATGGGTGCGGACAGTCTTGCGTCGTTTCTAACGAGACTTGAGATGATGAAACGCATGAGTGAAAACGACAAAAAAGTTATCGATAAATTCAAGATCGAGGTGAAAACTTTTAAAAACACAAAGCTCACTATTTAAAAAAATCAAAACAAGCTTGATGAAAAGCAAAAAGAGGTTGCCGAAAATAAAAACGAGCGCATTTCAAGAAAGGCCGAGCTGAAAACAACCCAGGCCGAGTATGAAAAGGCCGTAAAGGAACTTGAAAGCGATTATGCCGAAGTTGAAGAGTATATTGCTGAACTTGACAAGAGCAGCGCCGTATACGAAACTTATATCAAGAACCTTGAGTCCGAACGTGCCGCCGCCGACAAGGAAATTGAGTCTTTAATCAAAAACTATCAGGCAACGACCGTGGCAACAACTCAGGGAACAACGCTTTACGCCGCAAACAATGATCCTGCCGCAACAACGACGGGTACAACATCTTCTTCGGGCGGAAACTCGGGTTCATCTTCGGGCGGAAAGATTTATCAGTCCAATGACAGTTGGGCATGGCCGCTCGGAAACATTTCATGCTATATCAGCAGTCCGTACGGAAATCGAAGCGCTTCAATTTCCGGTTGGAGTTTTCATGGCGGAATGGATATTTCCGCTTCGGGCGTTTACGGTAAGCCGATTTACGCTTCACGCGCCGGAACGGTTATCGCCGCAGTTTGGGGAACAACCGGCTACGGAAGATATGTTATCATTGATCACGGAGACGGCTTTTCAACCGTTTACGGTCACTGCTCCGAACTTGTTGTTCAGACCGGTCAAACTGTTGCAAAGGGTCAGCATATCGCAAACGTCGGAAGCACCGGCAATTCGACCGGGCCGCATCTTCATTTTGAAGTTCGCTATAACGGCGAAAAACAGAATCCCGCAAATTATGTTTCAATGCCATAAAATCCGAAAGGGACGGCGCTCGTCGCTGTCCCTTTCTTCTGATAACAAGGAAAATTAAGGGGAGTGTTCAATGAATAAAAAAATCTCGCTCGGTCTTTTTATCGGTATTCTCGTTCTTGCCGTTGCGGCTTCAAGCGTCGTTACGATGACGGTCGTTAACAGAGAATATAACGAACTTTTGCAGGGTCTTCCTGAAAAGCTTGAGCGCTACGAAATTCTTGATGAGCTTGACGGAGTAATTAAAAACAATTACTATTCTTCAAGCGACGAGGAAAGTTTGAAGGCTGCTCTCGCCGAGGGCTATGTTGCCGGACTTAAAGATCCGTATTCGAAATATATGACCTCCGATGAGTACGCCGAGTATATTTCCGAAAGTATGGGAAATATGTACGGAATCGGAATCAGCGGTGAAAGGACGGCAAAAAATACAATCAAAATTACCGAAGTCTTTTCCGGTTCTCCAGCAAATGAGGTCGGAATGAGCGAAGGCGATGTAATTATCGCTTTTGACGGAATACCGCTTGACGCAAACAATTATGATGAACTTTCTTCAAAACTTGAAGGCGACAAGTTGACTTCGGTCAATGTTACATTCAGACGAAACGGCGAAGATAAAACCGTGAATATCATTAAAGGTTATGAAGCTCAATCGGTTTTTTCAAAAACATATAATAATATCGGCTACATAAAAATTTCTGATTTTTATTCAACAACGGCAAATCAAGTACAGTCCGAGGTTCAGTCTTTGACTTCTTCGGGCGTTGCCGGGATTGTCATTGACTTACGCGGAAACAGCAGCACAAACTACGAAAACGCAATTGAAACGCTTGACGTTTTTGTTCCGGTGAATGATTCTTCCGTTTCGGCCGCAACGCTTCTTGACGGAAAAGGAACGGTAATCGAAAGCTATTCGACAACTGCGGGAGAAGTTAATCTCCCGATGGCTGTTCTGGTCAACGAAAATACTTCCTCGGCGGCAGAACTGTTTGCTTGCAATATGCGTGATTTTTCAAAAGCAACTTTGGTCGGTTTGAAAACGAAGGGTGTTGCACTCGTTCCGAAAGCCTTTAAGCTGACCGACGGAAGTGCCGTTTTGCTTTCGGTCGGAATTATACGTCCGTATAAAAGCGAAACTTTCAATAAAATCGGAATAACGCCCGATAAGGAGTCAAAGCTTAAGAAAAAAACGAATAAGCTTGATGAAGACAGCCAATTTCTTGACGCGGTTTCGGTCGTTTCGCCTTCAAACTGAAAATATAATCAAATTTTACAAAAAGTCACAAGTCGTTTGTTTTTGCGGTTTGCGGCTTTTTTTCGTTTTTCGGCTCCTTTTTCCGATTATATTGTTCGCAGTTTCAGACCAAATTATTATTGCGGTGAAAATCCGCATGGAGGTGAAAAAATGATTAAAACAATAAAATTTTTGAGAATGTTTTTAATTTGCGGAATCGTTGTTTTGCTCGGGTTCATTGTTTTCGGATTTTTTGCAATACCGGACGAAATCAGCGCTCTCAATTCCGATTCGTTGACAATCAATGCGTTTTATTCGCTTGATCCTGTTGAGGAAAAAGCGCAGTCCCTTGAAAAAAGCGGAGAAAAAGTCATTGACGTCAAAGTCAGGTTGCTGAAAATGATTCCGATTAAAAACTCAAAAGTTAAAATTCAAAAGCGCAGATATGTTGTTCCGTCCGGAAAAATTTTCGGATTGAGGATATATACTCAGGGAGTTGTTGTAATTTCCACCGATAAGGTTGATACCGAAAACGGAGCTTTTTATCCGGCTCAGACAGCCGGGATTCAGAAAGGTGACATAATAATCAGCATGAATTCCGAAAAAGTCAAAGATCATGTTCAGGTTGCAGAAATCATAAAAAATTGCGGCGGCAATAAAATTGACCTTGTCTTTCTCCGGGAAAACAAAACTTATGAAACGAACTTTTTGCCGGTTTATTCGCCTGCTCAAAATAAATATGTCGGCGGCTTGTGGGTAAGAGACAGCGCTGCCGGAATCGGAACATTGACTTTTTTTGAAAAAACAACGGGCGCATATGGCGGTCTCGGCCACGCAGTTTGTGACGTTGACACGGGAGACATCCTTCCGCTCGGTGAGGGCGACGTTGTTGAAGCTGAAATCAGCGGTTGCGATAAAGGCCGAAGCGGCGAAGCCGGTGAACTGTGCGGAAGCTTTTCCGGCGGACGTTTCGGCGAATTATATGCTAACACGTCGTCCGGCGTTTTCGGGGTCCTTGAAAACCCGGAGACCGAAATGAAAGAAATCCCCGTTGCGGTCAGAAGTGAGGTTAAAACAGGAAAGGCGCAGATTATTTCAACGGTAGATAAATCTGGTCCGAAGCTTTATGAAATTGAAATTGAAAGGGTATATCCGGACAGCAGTGACAACAGGAGCATGATAATCCGAATAACCGACAAAGAGCTTCTTGAAAAAACCGGAGGAATTGTTCAGGGAATGAGCGGAAGTCCGATTATTCAAAACGGAAAGCTCATCGGTGCGGTTACTCACGTTTTTATCAGCGAGCCGGAAAGGGGATACGCAATTTTTGCCGAAAAAATGCTTGAAACCTGTGATGAAGTTTTAAACCAAACTTTCGGTAAAGTTGCATAAAATTAACTCAAAATCAGCAAAAATGCCATAAAAAATACAGTGAATGAAAAATTTTTTGAAAAAAATGAAGTTTTCGACAAATTTCACCTTGCAAAAATACTATCATCGTGATACTATTCCTTTGTGAGAAAAAATCACAAATAACAAATAAGGATGGTTATCATGACGAAGAAAACAACCGTTATTATTGCAGGAGAAGGCAATAAGAGCATGGAACTGTGCGCGAAATTGCTAAGTGAGAAAGGCTGTGATGTCAGAGTTATTGAAAAAGACGGAAGAAAACTTCTGAATCTTTCGCTCAGGGAAAAGCCGGATGCGATAGTTATGGATGCATTTATGTCCGGTCTCGACGCACTCGGCGTTCTTGAAGAATCCGGTGCGGAATTAAAAAAGAACAATACTCTTACTTTTGTTCTTTCATCGGTTGAAAATCCGGATTTTGAAGAGGAATTTCTCGGCTCGGGTGCGGATTATTATTTTTTGAAACCGGCCGATTACTCACTTGTTGCCGAGCGTATCATAAAAATGATCAAGCGCAGCACAGAAAAAAGCGAAAGGATGTCGTCGGTTTTGTCGGAAGATTCAAAAGAACTTGAAATTGTCATATCAGACATAATGCGCCAGATAGGAGTTCCCGCGCATATTAAAGGCTATCAATACCTTCGCCAGGCAATTATGCTTACGGTAAAGGATCCGGAGCTTATGCATGCTGTCACAAAAATATTGTATCCGACAGTTGCCAAACAAAACAATACAACTTCTTCAAGGGTTGAACGCGCAATTCGCCACGCAATTGAGGTCGCGTGGGACAGGGGAGACGTTGACGTTCTCAGTTCGTACTTCGGCTACACAATTCAAAACAGCCGCGGAAAGCCGACTAATTCCGAATTTATCGCCATGATCAGCGATAAGCTTCGTCTTAATATGAAAGCAGTTTAAGAAATAAAACGGCTCTTTTGTACACAATCAAATAAAAAAGCAGACATCCTTTTGGATGCCTGCTTTCTTTATTTATCGGCCTTTCAATCTTTGACAAGTTCTTTGATTCCTGTTGCAAGACCTGCAACGGATTGAATCTCCGACGGAATGATAATCTTCGTTGCCTGACCGTCGGCAACTTTTTGAAGTGCTTCGAGCGAGCGAAGGGCAACGACAGCCTGAGAAGGATTGGCCTCGTTAATGAGAGCAATACCCTGTGCTTCGGCCTTCTGAATTGCGATAATTGCCTGAGCTTCACCTTCCGCCTCGCGGATTTTCTGCTCGCGAACTGCGTCTGCTTTAAGAATTGCCGCTTCTTTATCGGCCTGAGCGGCAAGAATTTTTGCTTCCTTTTGACCTTGAGCAACAAGAATCTTGCTTTCTTTGTCACCTTCGGCGCGAAGAATCGCTTCACGGCGTTCACGCTCGGCCTTCATCTGTTTTTCCATCGCGTCCTGAATTTCACGCGGGGGAAGAATGTTTTTAAGTTCAACGCGGTTGACCTTGATGCCCCAAGGATCGGTTGCTTCGTCAAGAATACCTCTGATTTTTGCGTTGATTGTGTCTCTTGAAGTGAGGGTATGGTCAAGTTCAAGCTCACCGATTATGTTACGAAGCGTCGTTGCGGTGAGGTTTTCAATCGCCGAAAGCGGACTTTCAACGCCGTAAGTATAAAGTTTCGGGTCGGTAATCTGATAAAAGACAACCGTATCTATCTGCATTGTTACGTTGTCCTTTGTGATAACCGGCTGCGGCTTGAAGTCAACAACTTGTTCTTTGAGAGAAACGACCTTTGCAAGACGTTCAAAAACGGGAATTTTAACGTGGAGACCCGTCTGCCATGTTGCACTGTAAGCGCCGAGTCGTTCAATGACATATGCTTTTGACTGAGGAACAATTTTGATGTTTGCCGCAAGAATGATTACTGCGAGAAGAACGATTGCAATGATAACATAAATTAAGCCTTCCATGTGATAACCTCCGTATTTTAAATAATGTTTTGGCTTATTCAGGTTTAACTATGAGTTTTACTCCTTCGATTGCCGTAACGATGACTGTTGAACCTTCTTTGATGATTACGTTTTCATCATAACATCGTGCGGTCCAAATTGTTCCGCGGATTTTTGCCTGCCCGGTTCCGAGCACATTGTTGATTTCCTCTGTGACTATTGCCTGCTTTCCGATGCATACGTCCGCATTTGTCGGCTGAACCTTTGTTTGAGTGAACTTTTTGAGATACGGCCGAGCAATGACGAGGGTGAGAATCGAAAGGGCAACAAAGACAATCAGCTGGATGAGCGGTGTTGCGCCGACGACGTTCGCAATGATTGCGCCGATTGAACCGACTGCAAACCAGACGGTGACAATCTGAAGCGTCAACGCTTCAATGACGGCAAAAACAACGGTAAGAACGATCCACATTATCAGCAGATTATTCATTGTTTTACCTCCTTTTTAAAATAATCAATATTTGATTTGAGCAGAATTATCAAATATTGATTACATCACATTATACCATTGATTTTTGAAAATTACAATATATTTCCTATTGATATTCTCTGTTCCTCAATAATGTCGTTGAGTACGGCAATGCTTTTTTGAATTTCTTCAAAAGCTTTTTCGGAGTCTCCCGATGAAAGAATTTCCAAAATTGAAGGCAGCGATGAATCGAGCGCGTCAAGCGTTGTGTGGTCAAGAAAAACGTTGAACGAAAGATTTTCATTTTGAAGCTTTTCAACCTTTTTAAGTTCATCCTCTGCTTTTGAAATGTTTCCGCTTTTGATGAGTTCGGCCGCCGAGGAAAGTTTTTGAATGAATTCAAGACTGCTTTTTTCAAGCTGATAAAAACCGAAAAATGCCGTCGCAAAGCAGAAAAAAAGCAAAAGAAGCGCAAATAAAAATCTTTTCATTTATTTGCTCCTTTTTTCAAAACGATGTTTGCCTTTTGAGCTTTTGAATAGGTCATCAGAAGAATGTCTGACGGCGAAAGACGGTTCTCGTTTAAGATTTTTAAAAGCTTTTCGGCCGAAAGGCCGCAAACGTCAAATTCACGCTCAATGATTTCGCCGTCGCTGATTACAAGACAAGGCAATTCACCCGGTTCGTTTTCCTCGTCTTTCAAAAGTACGCTCAAAGATCCGTTCGTTTCAACATATGCAAAGTTTACGCTTTCAATGTCAAAAACGTCCTTTAATCTCAATGCTTCAACAACATCGTCAACACTGTATCTGATTTCTTTGAGATTTTCCTGAATAAGGTGTCCTTCTTTGATAATCATAACGGAGTGTCCCTGCAGGAGGGTTCTGAACGGACGGAACCTCAACGAAAGGCAGGACGTGATTATTTCAAGAGCAATTAAAAGAAAAATTGCGCAAACCGATTGAAGAAGCGGCGTGTTGCTGTTTTGAAGCGGCATCGAAGCAATGTCTGAAAGAAGAATTGTAATTACAAGTTCAGCCGGCTGAAGTTCTCCGATTTGTCTTTTTCCCATCAGACGAACGCTTGCAATCACGATTATATATATAATTATTCCCCGTATTAATATCGGAAGCATTTTCTCACCTCACAGTAAGCTTTTGCATGAAACGGAAAATTATCACGAAATTCGGGCAAATACGGCTGAAGAAAAAACTCGTTTTTTTGATTTTTTATTCGTTTAAATTCAACCGAATCTTTTGATAAATCAAACAAAATAAGCTTGACACCTGTTGAAAATTGTGTTAAAATTTACACTATTAATGAAGCGGACGCAGATGCTTTTCTGCGTCCGCACATAATTTTTTGTATTCTGTGAACGGAGGTTATACAGATGAATTCGCTCCTTCCATTTTTTGATCCTATTCGCGGAGTGAGCATGCCCGGACTCATCTTCAAAATGATTCTTGCCGTGATTTTCGGCGGCCTTATCGGCCTTGAAAGAGGACATAAGCACCGCGCTGCCGGCAGCCGTACATATATGATAGTTTGTCTCGGCGCAGCCTTGACGATTATTCTCAGTCAGTATGAAAGCTCGCTTGTGTTGGGCCCGTGGCACGAGATTTCGGAAATGCTCGGACGAAAGGTTGACGTAACGCGTTACGCGGAAAAAGTTGTCAGCGGAATCGGTTTTATCGGTGCCGGAACGATTATTGTCACAGGAAGGCAGGAGATCAAGGGGCTCACAACCGCAGCCGGACTTTGGACGTCTGCTTGTATGGGACTTGCAATCGGTTCGGGATATTACGAATGTGCGATTCTTGCGTTTATTCTTATTCTTTTCACGACCGTCGTTCTTGAAAAATTCAGTGCATGGGTTGTTGCGAGAGCAAGAAACATGGATTTGTATATTGAGTTTGAAAAGATGGAAAATCTCGGAGAAATTATCAATACAATCAAAAGCATGGATATTCAGATTTTTGACGTTGACATTCAGCGCGAAAAGCAGTCAAACGGCGTAACGATCGGAGCTGTCATTTCTTCACGTCTTCCGAAAAAGGAAACGCATTCCCATGTCATGTCAAAAATTTCAAAATTTGATTTTGTAACCGTTGTTGACGAAATATAAAATCAGTGTTCGGAGGTTTAACACACTATGTTGGATTTTTTGAATCCGTTGAGAGAAGTGACTTTTTTCACGGTTTTTATAAAAATGATTTGCGCCGTAATCTGCGGCGGAGCAATCGGAATTGAACGTGAACGCAAACGTCGTACCGCCGGTTTCAGAACGCATATTCTCATCTGTCTCGGTTCGGCAATGACAACAATGATCAGCCATTATCTTTTCAGTTATCTTACTCTTGACAATGACGTTTCGCGTCTCGGCTCGGCCGTAATTGCCGGAATCGGTTTTGTCGGCGCGGGAACGATTATCGTCACGAAACGCCGCCAGATTAAAGGTCTCACAACCGCAGCCGGTCTTTGGACGTGTGCAATCATCGGTCTTGCAATCGGCGCCGGATATTACGAGGCCGGAATTCTTGCAACAATACTGATTCTTCTTGCTGAAATTTTCTTTTCGCGTTTTGAATATTGGGTACTCGACAGCGCAAGAAATATCAATATCTATGTTGAGTATACGAGCAACGACAACCTTGATGCTGTTATTCTTCTTCTCAAAACATACCGTGTTGTTATTCTTGACCTTGAAATCACAAAATCCGGTTCAAATCCTTGCGCGATTTTTCAGCTTCAACTGCCGAAAAAACTTTCGCACGACAAGCTGATGACCGTTGTTTCAACGTCCGACGGAGTAATCTCTGTTGAGGAACTTTAATTATGCTAGGTCTTGAAAGGGGAGAGGTTCGGCTTTTTCCGCATGAGGCTGAATGGGATAAAGAGGCTCGGGAAACCATTTCAAAACTTCGCACCGTTTTGGGCTCTGCCGTCAACAAAATCGAGCATGTCGGAAGCACTTCGGTTAAAACGATATCCGCAAAGCC
>JAUNFH010000247.1 GCA_030525185.1 Clostridia bacterium | reverse complement strand
CCGATGGCGGCCGCAATCGGTGCGGGACTTCCCGTTTCGGAAGCAATCGGAAGCTTGGTTGTTAACATCGGCGGAGGAACGGCGGAAGTTGCCGTAATCTCGCTTGGCGATATTGTCACCTCGCGTTCGGTAAGAACGGCCGGGGACAGCTTTGACAGCGCAATAATTCAATATGTCAAGAAAAAATATAACCTTCTCATCGGAGAGCGCACAGCCGAGGAAATTAAAGTTAAAATCGGTTCGGCCGCACCGTATGAGGGCGAAGGAAAAATGGAAGTCAAGGGAAGAAACCTTGTTGACGGACTTCCGAAGAACGTTACCGTGACGAGCGAGGAAATCCGCGAATCGCTTTCCGATTCCGTCGGACAAATCGTTGAAGCGGTGAAAGAAACGCTTGAAAAAACTCCGCCCGAACTTTCGGCGGATATCATTGACCACGGAATTATGCTCACGGGCGGCGGTGCGTTGCTCAGAGGGCTTGACAAGCTCATTGCAGACGAAACCGGAATGCCGGTCAACATTGCCGATAATCCGCTTGACTGCGTTGTTGACGGAACGGGAATTTATCTTGAATCGGATGTTCTCGGAAAAATCGGAAAAAGACTTTGAGAAAGGACTGCGCTTTTGCCGGATTCTCCGGCTTAAGGGCTGAAAAAAATATTATAATGAAAAAGTTTTTTAAAAGCACTCAGTTTAAAGCTTTTTCGCTCGTTCTCTGCGCGCTTCTCGTCGGAGCAATTCTCGCTTCGGTCGGGTCAAACGGAACTTCGCCGTTCACAAGCGTAATTTCCGTTGTTTTTTCTCCGATTCAAAAGTGCTCGGAAAAAATCGCCGAAAAGTTCGATTGGTTTAATTCGTCTTTTGCCGGCGCGGGAACATACAAAGCAGAAAACGAACAGCTTCGTGACAAAATTGAAGAATACGAAAAAAAGCTTGCCGATTATGATGAAATGAAGCATAAAATTTCGTCTTATGAAAGCATGCTCGAAGTTAAGGAAAACAACCCGGAAATGAAGTTTTGCCGGGCGGAAATCATCGGAACGGACAGCGCCGACCTTTTTTCCTCTCTCATTATTGACAAGGGAAGCAGCGACGAAATTTCCGTCAACGATCCGGTTGTCAGCGGAAATTACGTCGTCGGAATCGTGAAAAAGGTCAATCCGACTTACAGCGTTGTTGAATCGATTCTCAATCCGTCGGTCAACATCAGCGCCATTGAAAGCGAAACACGCGAAACCGCCTATGTTACCGCCGCAACCGAGCAATCTCTTCAGGGAAAATGCATTCTTGCCGGCCTTGAAAGAACAACCGACGTTTCGCCGGGCGGAATTGTCATGACGTCCGGAATCGGCGGAATTTATCCGAAAGGGTTCATCGTCGGAACGGTTACTCAGGTTCTTGACAGCGATTATGATCTTACAAGTTATGCCGTCATCAATCCGGGCGCAAAAATCAGTGAACTTGAGGATATATTCGTAATTACCGAATTCAAAGGGCAGGGAATTGAACAAATCGAACTGGAGGACTGAAAAACGTGAATGATGCGCTTTTGAAATATAAAAAAAGCCTTTACATAAGAAGAACTCTTATCGCTTTTCTTGTCCTTCTGACCGCTCTTTTTCAGCACACAAGGGGTGCGTTGCCGCAACTTTTCGGTGTTCGGGCAATGCCGCTTGTTGCGCTCGTTGCCGTTGTTGCGCTTTTTGAACGCAGTTTTGCGGGACTTCTTTTCGGACTTTTTGCCGGAGTGCTTTGGGACTTTGCTTCTCCGGACGGAGACGGCTTTTTCGCCGTTGTGCTCTGTCTCGTCGGTTTCCTTTGCGGACTTGCGTCAAGCTTTTTGCTTCGCAACAACATTCTTTCCGCTCTTGCGCTTTCGTTTGTTTCGCTACTTGTTTGCCTTTCGGCATATTGGTTCGGTTTCCTTTTCCTCAAAGGATATGATCCGACCGCAAGGTTGCTTTTCAGATATTATCTTCCCTCATGTTTTTATTCCCTGG
>JAUNFH010000246.1 GCA_030525185.1 Clostridia bacterium | reverse complement strand
AAAGGTTTTCAAATTCGGAAAGCTTAAAACCGTCCGCGCCGTATATGTTCATTCTGTTTTGCCGTATTTTGCGGCCGGATGCACAACTGCCCTCGGTCTTGCATGGAAAGCGGGCGTTGCGGCGGAAGTTATTTCGTTGCCGCAAAGCTCGGTCGGATATCATCTTTACCGTTCAAAAATCACAATTGAAACAGCCGATCTCTTTGCGTGGACGCTTGTCGTTATTCTTCTCAGCGTATGCATCGAGAAATTAATTATGAAACTGTTGGAAAAAATCAGAGGAGGAAAAAAGAATGTTGAAAATTGAAAATCTCTCTTTTTCCTACGATGATGGTCAGCTTATTAAGAATTTTTCGGCGCTTTTCAAAAAAGGCGAACGGGTTTGCGTTAAAGGTGAGTCCGGAAAAGGTAAGACAACTCTTTTGCGTCTGATCTGCGGACTTGAAAAGCCTTGCGGCGGAACTGTTTCGTTCACGGAAAATGAAAACATTGGGGTTGTTTTTCAATCCGATGTTCTTCTTCCGTGGTACACCGCTTTTGAAAACGTGAAGCTTGTTTCCGATGAAAGAAGAGCCTGTGAATGGCTGACGGCTTTTGAACTTGAAAAGAGCTTTGAAAAATATCCGTCAGAGCTTTCGGGCGGAATGTGTCGCCGGGTTGCAATCGCAAGGGCCGTCGCTTTTGACCCCGATATTTTGGTTCTTGACGAAGCTTTCAAAGGTCTTGATAAAGCCTTAAAAGAAAAGGTAATGAATTTAATTTCCGAAAAATTTTCAAAGAAAATATGCATCTTTACAAGCCATGACGAAAGTGAAATCGGCGAATTTTCAACGCGTGTTATAGAATTGTGAGATTAAAGCCGTCCGAAGATTGTTCCTGCGGACGGCTCGGTTTTATTTAAGCTTTGCGCCTTTATAAAAGTGCATAAGAATTTCTTCGTAATTTGCACCCTGTCTTGCCATATAATCTGCCGAATATTGACTCATTCCGACGAGATTACCGCATCCTTTAACGCTGAATTTAAAACCGTCCTTTGTTTTTTCAACCGTAAACGCAGGACTCTTGAGGGAGAATGCTTTGCGGACATCGTTTCCGCTGAATTCTTTTGAACCGATGACTATTGAAATTACCGTTCCGGCTTTTGTTGTTTTAACTTTTCCGAGCCATTCGGAACTGTTTTTTAAAAGTTTTATGCCGCCGAGCTTTTTAGCGCATTCAATGAAATCTTCGTCAGAGAATGTGACTTCGGAATCTATATCAGGTGACAGCAGATCTCCGTTTGCGACAACACTTTGAAGATACGGTATTTCGATTCCCAATACATTTTTTGCGCTTTCTGTTCTTCCGGTTGAAATTGCATGAAAATAAGCCAAGATAGGTTCGCCGTCGTATTCGAGGTATTTCCCGTTTACGGCATTTACACAATCGGTGATTTTTTTGAGGTATTCATCATATCTTTTTCCCCATTTTTTTTGAAGCTCATCTTTTTCGGGATACCTCGGGTTTGTATCTAATCCGAAATTTTTTTCGTTTTCAGATTTCATTTTTTGTCTGAGTACATTTGTATAGCAAACAACAGCCTGAGCTTTTATTGCTTCCGTTTCGTATTCCGGCGAAATTTCCGCGGCAACTGTGCCGATAATATATTCGGTCATGTCTTTTTGGGTGATTTTATCTGTTTCGGTTTTTAAAACGTTAAGCGTTTCTTCTTCGCCGCTCTCGGAATTTTTCTCGGTAATAACTGTTTTTTTTTCGGGTTTTGATTCGTTTCTTCTCGGTGACAAAACCGCAAATGGGGAGAGTGCGGCGCAAAAAGTTAAAAAAATTGTGAGAATTACATACAGCTTCATTCTTTTGCCTCGCTTTTTTTAAGGTACATTTATCTTGACTTTATTATTACTATGTTATAAAATAAAGGGTAATTACATCGCTGTGATAAAACGCCGCAAGTTTTAAGTTTTCATTTTTATGTTTTCTCAGTTTGGTCGGCGATTTGTTATGCGAAAAAAGTTTTATTTAC
>JAUNFH010000245.1 GCA_030525185.1 Clostridia bacterium | reverse complement strand
TAGCAAAGCCATGACGGAAGAGTACAGTTCTTTTTTACGGTTCGCATTTCGTTCTTACGGCGATAATCGGAAAGGTCAACATCAACCAAAGTCACAAATTCGTCCTTGTCAAAAGAAATGTTTTTAATGTCGCTCGGAGATGGAATTTCAAGATTCATATCTTCCATTGTGATACATTTTAATCCGATGGCGTCCCTTGCCATTTCTATTGAATCGGCGATGTCTACGCCCTCGGTATTGATTTCAAGGTCGGGAACAAAGACATCGTGATACTGTTCGGTCTTTTCAGTTGAAATTATTACGGGGAAAATTACTTTCATAACAAGCACCTCTTTTTGTTTTATTCTTGACAACGCACGGGGCTTTATTTCAAGCCCCAGCGTTTTATGATTGATTTTGCGAGTTGTTCGTTTACTTCCTTATGGCGAGGAACGGATTCAATGTTTTTTCCTTTGATATAAACATCATGATTTCCGCCGTTGCGATAAAATGTCCAGCCGTTTTTAAGTAAAAGCTTTACTAAATCTCTTTGCTTCATTTCCTGTCCTCCTTACATTTAATATTATACGCCTTTAAGGCGTATAAGTCAAGCTTTTTTATAAAATTTTTTGAAAGGATTTGATATCATGAGTGAATCACTTATTAAACTTATTTTTCACGGAAACGAAGCTTACATAACTTCACCGTTTGGGTGCCGAAAAAGCTTCGGAACTTCCGCAGGAACAACATCATCGTTTCACAACGGCGTTGATTACGGAACGAATTGCAAAAAGGTTCCGCAGTATGCGATCGAAGACGGATATATCTACTCATGCGGCGTTGATTATGCCTACGGCGGCGCAAAATTCGTGTGGGTCGTTTATCCGCGACTCGGAGTGAAAATGTTGCATTATCACCTCGATTCAATCAAGGTAAAAGCAGGACAGAAAGTTAACAAAAATACCGTTATAGGCAATACCGGAATGAGTGGCAGAGCAACAGGTATTCACCTTCATTTGGGCTTAAAAAGGCTTTCGGGTGGTGATTACATTGACGCTGAAAAGTGGTTCAAAGAGGAATACAAAGCACCGACAGCGGCGAAAAAGTACACCACCGGGAACTACAAGGTTACAAAAGCCACTGTGTTGAACGTTCGCAAGGGTGCAGGTACAAAGTACGCAAGGAAATCTTTTTCACAGCTCACAAAGGACGCACAGAACAAGATTCTCAAGCTTTCCGGTGAAAAGTGCAACGGGTATGTTAAAGGTCTTGCGTTTACCGTCACGAAAGTGAGCGGTGACTGGGGCAAAACTCCGAGCGGCTGGGTGTGCCTGGATTATTGCGAGAGGATATAAAAAATGACGGAGATTGCAGATTTAATAATTAAAGTAGCCGCCGCCATCGGTGCGGTCGGCGGTATCAGCGGGGTTATTTTTGGCGTTTATAACTGGATAGTTAAACAAAATCGACAGGACGACGAAATCAAAGAATTGCGAGACGAACAAGCACTGATTTGTTATGGAGTTTTGGCAGCACTTAAAGGCTTGAAAGAGCAAGGTTGCAACGGTCCGGTGTCCGAAGCAATAACCAAAATTGAAAAACATATAAATGTTCAGGCGCACACATGGCATGAGTAGGCTTGCATTTTGGTTGACGGAGCTTGTTTTGAAGTTTTTGAATTTATTTAAAGAAAGGACGATTAATTATGAAGAATTATTTTGATTTCGGCGAAGCAATTCGCCAGCTAAAAATTGGAAAGAAAGTTGCCCGTAATGGCTGGAACGGAAAGGGAATGTATCTCTGGCTTCTTCCTGCCGCAAAAATTAAAAAAGAATGGTGCAGAGATGAAAGGCTGATTGAATGCTTTGGCGAGAGCGACGAACTTCTTTGCCTTGGTTCAATAAGAATGTACACACACGACAGCACCGGAAGGACGGCAGTTCTCACGGGTTGGCTCGCAAGCCAGTCGGATATGCTTTCAGAAGATTGGTATATTGTTGAATAAAGCAAAACCGCCGTGAGATTAACCCACGGCGGAAAGGCTTATTCTTCGGC
>JAUNFH010000244.1 GCA_030525185.1 Clostridia bacterium | reverse complement strand
CAAAGCAACCGCTTTCAAGCCAACGTGGACCATCTGCTCTCTGTCACGTCCCATACCTATGCGGTCAACATGGTGCACCTCCGCCGGCTTGTTGCAGATTGCACATTTACGGTGTTCCAAACAAGCGTACAAATATCGCCCTATATCGTCCGTATAATTGAGCATGGTATCTTTTGTCGGAACGCTCCACGAAAAGCAAAATTCAACCAAAAAACTGATAAATTCTCTTGCTGTTGTCATGTCAACATCCTTCAAACTGAAAAGCTCGTCCAAGCCGTTTTTGATAACGAATCTTGTTGTTAAAATCATGCGAAGATATTCGGAATCTTCGCCACTCCAGACGGCAATGTCGCAGATAATAGCAAAGATTTTTCGGCGTTGTTCGGGCGATATCGTTCTTCCGTCCGTCAGCCGAATTTCAACGGTTTCAATTCCCTTTTTCGTTATCTCACGAAAAAGGTCATCGTTAGGAGCGAGAAGGATATATTTCGGATTGTATTTAACGATTTTCGCTGTTGTAATCACTTTTCTTCACGCTCCTTATGCCTGTGCATATACACATACGTTCCGTTTTTTCGATTGTTGCGATAGATGAAATCATCGCATTTTGCCTTTGAAAGGTGGTTGTGAATTACTTGCCGTTCGTATGCGTATTCGCCACGGCTTTTTTTGTCCGCAATCTTTTCGGCAATTTCATCATCTTCATAGTTTGCTTCAATCATATAAAGGTCGTAATTATAAGCGTATATACCGTTTAAATTGTTTGTGTCTGTCGCATATATCATTTTGCCTTTATCTGCAAAATGGAGTTTATAGCCGTAATTCGGGACGTTGTGAACAAGCTCAAACGGAATAACATTACATACACCGTAGTTATTGATAACGTCTGTATCGAGAATGTCAATGTTGCTTTTTTGAACTCCGCACGATATCAACGGCTCTGCGAGCCAGCGTCCACAGCCGAAGCGCAAAAGCGGTTTTTCTTCCGCAAGTTTTTTTATTGTCCGCTTGTTAAAATGGTCTGAATGAATGTGTGTCAAAAGAACCAATTTAAGCTTTTTGTAGTACGGTTTTAAAGCTTTAAACGGAACGCCGCAGTCAATTAAGATTATGTCATTAATAACAACGGCGTTTCCGTCACTGCCCGAAGAAATGATTTCATATTTAATCGGGCAAGTCATTTAAATTCACCTGTGTTTTCACGTCAACCGCTTCCGGTTCGGTGGACGGATTTTCGATTGCCGGAATTGCTTCATCGGCTGTGACGATTTCATTCTTTGCGTTGAGGTCTTTAACTGTCGAATCGCTTTCAAAAGCGGTTTGCATTTCGATTGACATCAAACCCCAACGGCTGATGAGCTGTCGAAGAAGCGTTTTTTTCGCCATATCATCAAAGCTCTTGTACCAAAACGAAGAATAACGCCACATATCCTTTTCGGCGATTTTGCCGTTTTGAATATCTTCGTAGGCCTTTGCCGAAAACGCAGGACTGTACTTATCGGCGTGCGACATCATTTTCTTTTTGCTCCAATAAATTACCTTTTTGAAGCCGTTAAGATACTCGAAATAAGCCATGTAACCGACCGTTTCAAGGCTGTCTCTTTCGTCATCATCCTCAACGAATGAAAATCTCGGTTTTCCCGTCATCGGGTCTTTTCCGATATATTCGCCTTCTTTGATTTCCATGGCGTCGATATCGGCATATACGCCCGAACGAAGCGCAAGCTGAATATATCCCTTATATCCGAGAATGAACTGCGCTTTTGTTTCTTCGGGTGCAATCACGTTTCCGCTTCTGTCTCTTTTTTCCTTGCTTTTGAACGGAACGAGATAGAATTGTCCGAGTTGCGGAGACGGTGAAAGGTTCAGACTCTCGCCGAGAAGCGCGCCGGCGAGGATTGTTCCAGCTGTGCATTCCTGCAATGACGGATTGACCGCAACGGCACTTGTGATTGAAGATATAAAGCGGTTTGCTCTTTTCGGGTCGTGCAAGGTGTTGTTGATGAGCGTTTGATAGCCTTTTGTAGTTATCGCAACGCTGAATTTTGGCTTTTCGGGTTTATTCATAGTCATATCTTCCTTCTTTCAAAAAC
>JAUNFH010000243.1 GCA_030525185.1 Clostridia bacterium | reverse complement strand
ATATGCGGGTGTAGTTCAATGGTAGAATCCCAGCCTTCCAAGCTGGTCGTGTGGGTTCGATTCCCATCACCCGCTCCATTTTTTTGCCATTTGCGGTTTTAGCTCAGCTGGATAGAGCAACTGCCTTCTAAGCAGTAGGCCGGGGGTTCGAGTCCCTTAAACCGCGCCAACAGGCGGTGGGTATAGCTCAGTTGGTTAGAGCGCCAGGTTGTGGCCCTGGAGGCCATCGGTTCGAATCCGATTATCCACCCCATATTTTTTTGGAACGTCTGCTTCATGTTTTAAGGAACTAAGCGGGCGTCGATTATTATTTAGGGGTGTAGCCAAGCGGTAAGGCATCGCACTTTGACTGCGACATTCGTAGGTTCGAGTCCTGCCATCCCTGCCATGATTACAGGTCAATAAAAACCTGTGTGAAAACCCTTGAGAAATCAAGGGTTTTCATCATTTTTAGGGCAAAAATCAGTATCTCAAATCGCAGGTTTTCCCGACCATCCGTATCAGGTTCGTGATGAAAGTATGAATGAATCCGTTGAAAGCATCAGGAAACGAGACCAGAAAAATACGGCTTCGGAATGTGCGCTTATCTTCCGGGCGTTTCTCCGGTCAATTCCGGCTTCGTCGAAAAATGCAAAGAGCTCGGCTCAACGAAATATATCTTTTGCGGACATGACCACGAAAACGCCGCAAGCGTCACCGACGACGGAATCACCTATACATACGGCCTAAAAACCGGGCCGTCACCTGTGCCGTGGAATTTTGCAAAGCAGACCGGCGGAACGCTGATTACCGTAAGCGGTAAGGGTGAAAGCCAGAAAGTAACTATTGAAAATATTGTAATAAACGAGGTATGAGAATGCTCGCTAAGAAAAAATATATAAAAGCTGTTAACGCAGACGGGATTTTTATCAATAAATACGAAACAAGATTACCGCAAACTATCATTCACGAAATCATATTGAAACATTTTGAAAACTCCGATAAAAAACCGAAATGCCTTTTTATCGGTTGGGACGGTTGTCGTGCAGATGCCATGAAATATCTGGTAAAAAGCAGTAATGAAAAAGTAAGCGGATATAATGAAACAGGCTTGTTCAGCGCTGTTTCCGAAATCAAGAAGCGCGGCGGATTATATATCACATATGTTGACGGCGAAAAAGATTCCAAGCAGGAAACAAGCACCGCTCAGGGCTGGGCTTCTGCGCTTTGCGGAAAGTGGATGAAAACAACGTGGCGTCACGGTAGCGAATGGTGTCTTGATGACGATTACCCTACTGTTTTGAAAACTTTATCATGTAAGGGTTTTAAAACATCCTTTTGCGCCGAATGGTCTGTGCATTTTGAAAATACATACAGCAGGGAAATTGCGTTTGCGCAGAAAAATAATCTGCCTCAGTATTTCTGTCAGCTTGAGGGTGATGTGGCGATTTATCATCATTTTATTGAACGCATCAGCGGTGATGATGATTTCATTTTTGCGATTTTTGAAAATCCTGACCACAACGGTCATAATACAGGCTTCGGTGACGATAATTACCGATATATTTCGGGTATCTGCAATCTCGACCGATTTTCCTACTGTCTGTTGTGCGAAATCAAAAAAAGAGAGACCTTTGACGAAGAGGATTGGCTGGTGCTGATTGCTTCGGATCACGGCGGTCACGGCAACAGGCACGGAACCCATAACATTCAGGACGCAACGGCGTTTCTTGCGGTATCAAAGCCTGTTTAGAAATAAAATGAATCGGTATATTTTGAAAAATTACAAAAAAGAGTAAGACGACCGTTGCTGTGCTGCGGATTGTTTATGCGGAATCATATTTTGTACGCACCGTTCATAGCAGCCGGTGTCAGAGATGATGAACTTTGCTCCATCCTTGTTATCAGATAAAAAATGGATTTTATATGAACATAACTATCAAAGCAACTTTGAAACCGGTAAATCCGGGTAACTTCAACTATGGCAACATAGAAAGTCCTTACGGCTGTAATACGCAGTATTTTACCAAAGACGGAAATCCCTATACCATCATCGCAGGTGAACTGCATTTTTCAAGACTTCCGAAAGGGCGTTGGCGTGAAACGCTTTTGAAAATGCGTGAATGCGGAATAAACACGGTTTCG
>JAUNFH010000242.1 GCA_030525185.1 Clostridia bacterium | reverse complement strand
AGAGGCCATGGGTTCAAGTCCCGTCACTCCGACCAAATAAAAAGCCTGAAACTTTAACGGTTTCAGGCTTTTTATTTTTTTTCGAGACATCGCTTTGAAATGTTTCTGGTGTTTGCCGTTAATTGTGATTTGAAAACTTTAAGATAATAAAGTATGAACTTTTTTTGATTGTTATTGACAGAAAAAGACTCACAATTATATAATGAAATCAGATTTTCAGCAAAAGGGAGGACGATAAAAATGAAAAAAATTCAGAGGATAATCAGTTTGTTTTTGTGTTTGGTGCTTTTGGCCGGATGCTCAAACGGTGCTCTTTCCCCGGAAACAATGGACGACGGAAACGCCTCCGTCGGTGTAACATCACCTGTTCCCGATAATATAGGTTATAATCCTTCGATTGAAGAGCATGAAGAGGAGATCAAGGGAACCGACGAAACAACGGACAAAAACGCAAAGCCCGAAACGACGATTACTGTTCTTGCTCCGGAGGAATACTCCGAAGAGGATGTTCGTAAGGGTATTACCTTTGAAAACGTTTCAACCCCACTTTTTACTTCGGGTGACCCGGATTTGATTGATCCCGACGTTATGCAGATTTCCGGAGGAAACGGAAAGTTCATCGTCGGAGCGAAGGACGGCTTCAAAGAGGGAGATGTTTATCAGTTTGTTCTCACCGACAAAAAGCTCTCTTTTGAAGGAAAAGAAAAACGGATAAGAAAATATAACCTTATTCTTGATAAAGAAGAATCACTTGACATTAAGTTGAACGACTCCGTAAAATTTCTTGATGCAGACAAGCTGAACGAATCCGAACAGGATACGGTTGCGAATTTTGACGGTTTCAGCGGTTATACAAACGATGAACAAAGTAATGCAAATTCGCCGACAATCGGCAGTTTCGTTGCCGACAACGGAAAATATGTTCTCGGTGACCTTGTTGCGGTTTACGAAGGAAAGAATCCGGAAAAGCGCGATTTTAAGGACAGCGAAAGCGGTATTTCTTATATTCGTATTACCGATATCAAAGAGCAAAACGGCGGGAAGACAAAATATTATTATGAATCCGCTTCACCGAAGGATACATTATTTGTTCCGGATGTTTTTCCGATTCAGGCAGATCCTTCTTTTTCCGGCGGAAAAGGTTCGATAACCCTTCCGATCGCCGATACTCTTTTTAAGTCGAATGACGCTTTGTCGGAAATGCACCTTAACGAAAACACAACGTATGACGTTGGAGATTTTATTGCTTTCTATAACGGAAGCGTAACCGACGGAAAAGTGAACGGGTATGCCGAAATTACCAAGGTTACATATAAAGACGAAAATATGATCCTTGACTACAAGGAAACAACGCTTGAAAAAATGACCGAATCGTCCCAGCTTTACAGAACGACTTATCTTACCGATGATCAAATCAGAGAAAGTTATGACGAGGATGAAATCAAGGCTTCGATTCTTGAAAGCATGGACGATCAGCAGTTCTTGACGCAGAGTACATATGACCTTGCCGAAGCTGTTTTTGACGACGAATCGGTTCAGGAAAAATTTAAGAACGAAGACATCAACGACCTTCGGTTTTATTTTGGCGAAGATGAAGCTGTTTCTCTTTCGGGCGAAGAGTACGAAAAGATTTCCGACGGCAATTCCTATGCGAATGACTCAAAGGTAAAAGGTGATTTTGCAGTTAATATTACGCCGAACATCGTTCATTTCGCCGGAAAAATGGGTTACGGAACCGGAATCCGTGCCGAAGTTTCAGGAAAATACACAATTACGATTAAATCGGAAAAAAGCAAAAACGAAATCAAGATCAATTTGACGTTGTTCTTTGAAGTTGAGTTTATGGTTGGTCTTACCGTTGACGTTTCAACAATCTGGAAACGGAAATGGATTTTCCCGTATATCTATGACTACTCAATCAGCGGAAGATACGGAATCGGAACTTATGTCGGTGTTGCGTTCACAACGGTTGCAAAGTTAGTGAAATCCGCAGAGAAAGAAACCGAAGCCGAAAAAGCCGGCGGATTCGATTGGCCGGAGAATGTCGAAAAATCAAAAGGCTCGGAAAAAGTTATGAAACTTGCCGAATCAATTAAGAAAGCCGGAAAGCAACATGACTCAATCTTC
>JAUNFH010000241.1 GCA_030525185.1 Clostridia bacterium | reverse complement strand
ACCTGTGACCCTCTGCTTGTAAGGCAGATGCTCTCCCAGCTGAGCTATGCTCCCACATCGACTGCTGTTTACCTTGCAGCGACTTGTATACTATAGCAAAAAAAGATTGATTTGTCAATCCTTTTTGCGATATTTTTCAAGAAATTTCCGAAAAAATTTTTGAAATCAACTTTTGAAGTCGGAACCGCCGTCCGAAAGCGAAGCTTCATCACCTTTCCTTTTCGGAAGGAAATCAAGAACAATATTGATAAACTCTTTAAGAACATTGATGAAATAAAAAATCATATCAATTTTAGCCTGCATATTATCCACGGCAATTCCTCCTTTCGGATCTTACATATAATAGTATATTAATGTAATACGCTTGTCAACACAATATTAACAATTTTTTAAAAAATCACTGCGGATTTGACAAATTTTTTCCAACTTTTCCGAGAGTTATTTCGTTCATTGAAATACACAGTACGCAAAGAGCAATAAGTACAAACGGCATAATTCTGAACGTTGTTGCCGCGGCAACAAAACCGAACGTCATCTGAACGGCAAAGCCGACCGCATATGCCCCGCCCATGTGAAAGCCGGTAATATCTGCGGAGAATTTTGCACCGAAACGATCGGGAACCGAGTGAAGAATACTCGGAAAAATCGGTCCGCAACCGACACCGACAAGAAGAATTCCGAAAAGCATAAACGCCTTCTGTTGGAAAACGAGTACTCCGAAGCCGATGAGCATCACGGCAAGTCCGGCACGAATCACCGTTTTGTCGTCAAATTTCATTGAGGCAAACCCGGTGATTAAACGGCCGAGCATGATTCCACAGAAATACATTGAAACATATCTTGCGGCAACGTCGGCACCAAGCGAAAAAACGTTGACAAAATAGCTCGCGCCCCACGTACCAAGCATAAACTCCATTGAGCAATAAAAGCCGAGTGAAAGAATGCTCGTAACCATTCCCGGCATTTTGAAAATATGAGGTTTTTCGTCGGTACTTTTTTTCTTTTCCGGTTCGTCAATCGCAACGGTATCAAGCGAACGCCACTTTTTCAGCGAAAAAAGTACCAAAACACCGATCAGAAGTTCAATTGCCGCAACAACACGGTATCCGTTTCGCCACGAGCCGGTCTCGCCGCTGAGAAAAACTGACATAATCATCGGTGACGCAGTGACGCCGATTCCCCAAAAGCAGTGCAACCAATTCATGTGACGCGCTTTGTAATGCAGAGAAACATAGTTGTTGAGTCCGGTATCAATCGCACCCGCACCGTAGCCGAGTACGATTGCAAAGAAAATCATCACCCAAATGTTTGGCGAAAGGCTGATACCGATAAGTCCAACGGCGGTAAGTACAATCGAAACGAGCGAAACAAGCGGCGTTCCGAACTTTCGGATAACAACGCCCGCAATGAACGAAGCTCCACCTGTGCAAATGCCGACGAGCGTGCTGTATACTGAAGCGAATCCCGTCGGCAAACCGAACTCTGCACCTAAAACAGGCCACGCCACGCCAAACAGCGAATCCGGCAGGCCGAGCGAAATAAAAACAACATAAATCACAACAAGTATCGCAGTCATAATGATCTCCAATCAAAATAAAGTCTTTTTCATGTAATCGGGTTTATACAGAACAAAGCCGTGTTTCGGATAAAAATTTCTCGATTCAAAAAAGCCTTCACCGCCAAGATGAACGCGAATCTCATCTGCTCCGTTTTCTTTTGCGTACCTTTCGGCCGTTTTCAAAAGTGCCGTGCCTATTCCCATGCGTTTAAGCTCAGCTTTCACAAATAAGCGGTGAAGCCATGCAGTTTTTCCGCCGTTCTCCGGCAGATACCCGCAACTGCCTATTACTCGATTGTTTTTATCAATCGCGAGCCAAAACATACCACCATTTTCAAAGTAGTTCTTTTCAATGTCAAGAAGATCCTCGTTCAGTCCGGGCACACGTCCGAGCGCATTCTTTGCGTCAAGAATCATGTAAATAAGGTCGTCTCGGTATCGGTCTTCAAAGGTAATTATTTTCATATATTAGTTCCTATATATAAAAAACAAATTCTTTTCATTATAAGTATAAAGTATTATGGGTTCTGTGTCAAGTTTGTAAGTCATAATATTTCCGGACAAACAAAA
>JAUNFH010000240.1 GCA_030525185.1 Clostridia bacterium | reverse complement strand
GACCTTGTCAATTCGGCTTTTCATTGCTTTGTTTTGGGACGACAGCCAAAAGTACAGTACCCTCGGCGGAGCGGTCGGATGTAAATTAAAATATGTAACGTGCGGTTTAAGGAAGAACATCAAATAAATAAGCCGTAACGCAGGAAGTCTCTCCCTCGGTCGGCAAGCCGCAATAATTGCCATATTGCAATGGCTATGGATGCAGTTAAGCAAAACCGAAAAAAACGATTTATAAACAACAGAAAAACCGCCGATTTTTTCGGCGGTTTTTTGACTGTTAAATTTCTTCTTTTTCTTTTTTGAGCTCTCTGTTTTTTCTGACTTCGCGGTATTGATCACGCATATTCCAGATATTGACCTCTCGTCTTCTGTGCAGAAGGCCTTTCGGCATTGAAATTTCGTCTTCGGCATAGTTGACGCCGAGATCTTTGAGAACCCGTTTGTGATAATTAAGCTTTGTGTAAAAAGCGGCTGAGTCTTTGTCGTTCTTTTTTGACCAGCAGTCTTCCGCAAGAGCGAGCGCACGGGGGAAAAGCTGCATGTCGAGTTTGTCTCTGTCCGCAATCCACTCCGACCAGAGGTGGCCTTCCATTCCGAGAATCTGCTTTTCGCATTCCTGCGGAACAATTTTGTCCGTCGGCTCAAAGTTGTATGTGTTTGAAAGCGGATATTTGCAGTACGGCATGTCGAAATAAAAAGCCTGATGCTTGCTGATGATCATTTCGCGGCCATTTTTCAGCTCACGAAGAACGTTCTTGTCGTTTTTCGGCGTCCAGTACTGACCGACGACGGAAGGGTCAAGATTGTTTGCGGCGAGAGCTTCGTTCCAAACGATGAGAGTTTTTCCTTTTTCTTTGAGATAGGAAGCGATTCTGTTGTTGAAATATCCCTGAAGATCTTCAACGTTTGAAAGACCGTTTTCTTTCATGCGTTTTTGACATTCGGGACATTTTTTCCATTCGTCCTTAGGTGCTTCGTCGCCGCCGATATGGAAATATTTCGACGGGAAAAGTTCTGCAACTTCGTCAATGACGCCGAAGATGAATTCATATGTACTTTCTTTTCCGGCGCAGGCCGAACGGTTCCAGTCACGCCAATGCATTTTCAAAGGAACCGCACCGCCGAAGAACCAGTGAACCTCACACGGAATTTCGCGGCAGCCGAGATAGTTGTAAGATGCCATTGCGGCGGCAAAATGAGCAGGCATGTCGATTTCGGGAATAATTGTGATATTAAACTTTTGAGCGTAAGCGACAATTTCTTTGATTTGCTCCTGAGTGTAAAATCCGCCGTAAGGTTTTCCTTCAAAGTCGGTTGAATGCCAACCGTGGATTTCGGTGTCTTTTCTTTTTGAACCGATTTCGGTCAGGAGGGGATACTTTTTGATTTCGATTCTCCAGCCTTGGTCGTCCGTGAGGTGCCAATGGAGAACGTTGAGCTTGTAAAAAGCCATGAGTCTCAGAAGGCGCTTTACGGTTTCGGCGCCGAAGAAATGGCGGGACTCGTCAAGCTGAACGCCTCTGTAACGGAAACGCGGTTTGTCAAAAACTTCAAAACAGGGGATTTTAACTCTTCCGAAAATATCCTCTTTTTCAAAAAAAGCGGTTTGCTTGATTGAAACTGCGGCGTAAAGAATTCCGGATTCGCTTCCGGAAAAGACGGAAAGTCTTTTTTCGTCCGACTCAATGCGATAAGCTTCCTTCGGAAGAAGCTTGTTGTAAATGAGCCTTATGTCGGCTTTTTCCGGGTCTTCGGTTCTTTTGAAAGTTCTGTGTTCCTTCAAAAGGGGAAAGGCGAAAAGAAAGCTCTCGGCGCAGCCTTCAAGTTCTTTTGATATATAAATGGTTGAGTTTTCGTCGAATTGCTTAAAACCTTCTTTTTCAATAAGTTCATACGGTTTCGGAATAATTTTAATCATATGTATTCTTCCTTTCGAGAAGTCTCCTTTGCACGGCGTTCGGTCGTACAAAAACATTTTACTATATTTTTCTCATCTTTTCAATGAATGAGCCGTTAAAATTTCAAAGTGAGTAAAAAATCTTACAAAAAAGTAACCTTATTTTAAGAATTTCTTGAGAAAACCGTATTGCAATTTTAATTGTTTTCAGTTAGAATTACTCTCCGGGTTGAG
>JAUNFH010000239.1 GCA_030525185.1 Clostridia bacterium | reverse complement strand
GACGTTTTCAACGGCCTTATGGCGATACCGAATCTCATCGGAATAACCTTCCTTTCAAAAGACGTTTTAAAAATTACCGAAAACTATCTTCAAAGGAGAAAAGGGAAAGCGGTTTCTCCCCTTTTGAACATTTATGACACATATTGATTTTTAAACGTTTCGGTGGTATACTGTTTGAAATAAATCAAAAGGAAAGTTACAAAAAATGAACATTCAGATATTCGGCACGGCAAAGTGCTTCGACACAAAAAAAGCGCAAAGGTACTTCAAAGAAAGAGGAATCAAATTTCAATTTGTTGACCTTTCAAAATTCAGCATGAGTAAAGGCGAACTCAAAAGCGTTCGCGCCGCAACAGGCGGAAAACTTGAAAACCTTATCAACGAAAAATCAAAAAAGTATGACTCGTCCTTCATAAAATATCTTGCGACGGACGAAGCGAAAGAAGAAAAGCTCCTTGAAAACGGCGAGCTTTTCAAAACACCGATCGTCAGGAACGGAAAAAAAGCAACAATCGGATATTGTCCGGACATTTGGAAGCAATGGGAAGCGGAGGAAAAATAAAAATGGTCACTCAGGAACAAATCAACAGAATCAACGAACTTTCAAAAAAATCAAAAGCCGAAGGCCTCACCGAAGAGGAAAAGGCCGAACAGCAAAAGCTTCGCCGCCTTTATATCGACTCTTTCAAGGAAAGTCTTGTTTCCCAACTTGAAAACACATACTATATCGACGACAGCGGTCACAAAAAGAAAGCAACGAGAAAGCCGAAAAAGTAAAAGTAAAATCAAAAGCCGAAAACGGGCGCTTCAGCTCATTTTCGGCTTTTTTTATTTATGCGGAACTGTTTCCGTTCTGATTTTTGTTGTCTCGTCAAAAATCGGTCTGCTTTCGGGTTTTTCCGTTTCTTCAACCTTTTTGAGCCATGTGTTATAAATTATCACTTCAAACGCAACATCGTTTGAAAGCGAAAAAACATAATATTCATCGGCTACGGTTTTTCGTTCGCCGTTTTTTAAAAAAGTTTCTTCTTTCCCGATTCCAAGTTCGAGAAGAACGCTCTTTGCTTTTTCTTCATTGAAGCCGGAAAAAGCCATGAGAGCATTTTTTGCTTCGTTTAAAAACTGCGCTGCGTCTTCGGAGGAAAACTCTTTTTTTCCGTTTTCATCCTTCTTTGCGATTATTATTCTGCATTCCGAAAGCTTTTTATTTTCGTTTTCAAAGAGTTTTGTAAGAATCTTTTTTCCGCTTTCATTGTTTGAAGGAAAAGAAAAGCAATAAACGGTTTTTCCGTCCCTCTCCTCCCCGACAACCTCTGAAAAATCGAGCTTTCTGTCGCCCGAAGAGTTATAGCGGTCAACGAACGAGCCGAAGTCTATGGTTTCGCTTTCGCTGCACGCGGAAAAAAGCGCAAGAATAATCGCAAGTGAAAAAATCGTTTTTAAAAATCGTTTCATCAAAACCACCTCGCCGGATAATTACTATTCGGACGCGGCGTTTTTTAGAACGGAAAACGATAAGGCAGCCACCGAAGTGACTGCCTTATCGCAAGAAAAGATTTATAGAAAGGGGAGAGAGGATGTCGAAAATTAATTATGCAACGACGGTGAAAACATCTTTTTCGTCGCCGTCTGCGAGCCATGAACGGATGACGGAAGGATTTTCAAAAATTTCGTCAAGGCGTTTCATGAAGGGAACAATTTCGCCGAAGTCAAGGGCTCTGTGGTCAAACGCAATACAAATCGGAAGAACGCTTCTTGCTTCAACTTCCTTTCTTCCGTCGCTCTTTTTGACAACAACGGGTTTGTCAAGAACGGCGCCGACCGAAAGAGCGCAAACCTGAGGCGGAACAATTTCAAGCAATGCGGTTGCGCCGCGCTGGGCAAGATAAGTTGAACCGACGTTTGAAACGGTTACCGTTCCCTGCTCAAGGTCTTTGATTGTAAGACGTTCGGTTTCCGGAATGCTCTCATATTCGCGCTTTTTCTTTCCGCGGAAATGAGTGATTTTACATTTTCCGAAGTTTGCTCCGTAAAGTCTTCCGATGGTCTGGAAGATTCTTCCCTTTTTGAGGTTCTTCATTGTGTTGTCGAAAGAAACGGAATACATCGCTTCGGTGAGATTGGTTTTTTCTGCGCGGCGGCGAACATCATTGATATAAGCCGTCATTTCATCAAGATTCTTGTTTCCGAAATCACGAAGATTGATTGTC
>JAUNFH010000084.1 GCA_030525185.1 Clostridia bacterium | reverse complement strand
AGATTCAGCTTGCTTCCGAAAGTATAAAGCAAAATAACGCTGCTTATAAAGCTCGGAATTGCAATTCCGCACGTTGCAAGAACGATTATAAGGTTGTCGGCAAATTTTCCCCTGTTATAAGCGGAAAGGCAGCCGAGAGGAATTCCGACGAGGAGCGAAACGAGAACCGCCAATCCGGCAAGTCCGGCAGAAATCGGGAATTTTGAAAAAATAATTTCCGAAACCGTTCGTCCCCTTTGTCTGAGTGAGGGACCCATGTCTCCGTGAAGCAGGTCGGACATATAAGTCAGATATCGCTGATAGAGGGGTTTGTTCAGGCCGTACTTTTCGGCGAGAGCTTCCTGAGCAGCCTGGCTGATTGATTTTTCGGCAACGAACGGGCCGCCCGGAACCAAATTCATCAAAAGAAATGTCAACGTTGCAACGATGAAAATGCTGATTATTCCCATCACAACGCGCTTGAAGATGTACTTACCCAAAATGACTTCAACTCCTGTTTAATTTTTTTAAGATCTTCTTGCGCTTTCTTTAATACAGATGACTGTAAAAAGATTCGGAACATAATCCGACAAATAAATTACACAACATTGTAACACATTGTACAAAAAAAAGCAAGTTATAAAAATTAGTAATCGACAGTTGCAGATTTTGAAACACCGTGTATGGTCTTTTTCTTTTGCTGTCACGGAGTTTCCGTATATCATCCGATTGTTCAAAGACACAAAAAACGGGCTGTCGCATTCGGCGCAGCCCAAAAAATTTATTATTTTTAAGTTCTTTTAATAGGTCGGATATACTTGAAAAACTTTCCGGGATCATAATAAAAATACATTATTCTTCCGGGCGTGAGGTCAAGTTCACAGCCTTTTTCGGCGTAATCGAAGTCCTTCATCGCTTTTTCAATTTTTTCCTCAACCGTTCTGCATTCCTGCTCGTAATCAAACGGGCCGTGTTCAAAAACAACATACTCCCCTTCCGGAATATCGGAAAGGATCATGTTTTCCGGAACCGGACCGCTGTAATCTGCCGGAAGCCTTGCCCCGTAACATTCCGTGCGAAGAAAGCCCCAATCGCAAAGCCTTCCGGTGGGGTCATTGATATAAGCCATAATCTGACCTGCCGTGCAATTGTCCTCGTCGCCGCCGAGATCGTCAAGTTTTCCTTTTATGCTTGCAAGCAGGCCGCAGATTGTTTCGCAGTCCTGCCCCGGAATTTCGGCCTGCTTTTTCCAAAAATCCCAGTATCCGTTGCTTTCTCTGTTTTCAATATGAAGAAATTTGTGCTCCGGAATTGTTACAAAGTATGTTTTGACATTGTCTTGCGATTTGATCATACCAATCTCTCCAAGTCCCAAAAAGTAACGGTCAAACGGATGAATTTTTGTTCTCAGAACAACGGGGTTCGGGTCTTTTCTGAAACAACTCGGAGTTACGCCGTAAACTTTTTTGAATGCCCTTGTGAACGCTTCGTTTGAAGAAAAGCCGTAATCAACCGCAACGGAAAGAAGGCTTTTTTCACTGTCCCTAACTTCTTTGAGCGCAAAAGCGAGCTTTCTTTTTTGAATGTACTCACGAAGGCTCATTCCGGAAATTTCTCCGAACTTCCGTGTTGTGTAAAATTCGGAATAACCGAGTTTTTTTGAAAGTGCACCGAGAGTCAGCGCTTCATCGTCGTGATTTCGGATGCATTCGTCGATTTCGTCAACGACAAGTTGAATCAGTTTTTTCCATTCGTACATATTTTTCCTCCGTTTTCCCGTTCTGCGGATATTATAGCGCAATGAATTTAAAAATACCCGACATTTCTTGCTGTGTTTTCTTCGTTGACAGAATACTACGTTTGAAAGAAAATTGCAACAGAAAATCGGGCGTGCGTTCCGGCAACGAATTCCAAAAGAATATTAAGTCCGTTTTTTTTGGACTTTGATTCAAAATCGGAAAAATTTTGTCGAAAAGACTTGTGTTAACAAATTTAACGTGCTATTATTCTCCGTAGAAGATTTGAATTCAAGTACATTTTGTCTGATTTATAAGGAGAAAAAATGGAAAGTTTATATTATGCTCATTCAAGAGTCGGAGAAGACATTGATTCAAAGCCCGAATTTCAAAGCGTTAAAGATCACCTTGAAGGAACGGCAAAACTTTGCTCAAAATTTGCTTCGCAATTCGGCGCCGCTTCCGAAGGAAAACTGATAGGTCTTGCTCATGACGTCGGAAAATGCACGGAAGCTTTTCAAAAAAGGCTCCTTGAAAACGGTCCGAAAACCGATCATTCAACAGCCGGGGCAATTTTGTGTCTAAAAGAAAAGAATGATATTTTTGCCGCCGCCTGTGTTGCCGGCCATCACAGCGGCCTTCCCGACATAGGTAATCCGAACGTCGATCAGGCCGACTCAAAAACCGTTTGCGGAAGAATCAAAAAAGGAATTGAAAAAAAATATCTCGAAAACTGCAAAATCTGCGACATAGAACTTCCAAACAGTCAGCAAGAAGATTTTAAACGCGATAATCTCAAAAGAGCTTTCATAACCAAGATGCTTTTTTCCTGCCTTGTCGACGCGGATTTTCTTGACACGGAAGAATTTATGAATTTCGGAAAAGTCTCCCGCGGAGAATACGATGACTTTCCGAAACTGCTCAGCCGTCTGAATTCATATGTTTCAAAGTGGAAAAATCCGTCAACAAAGCTTAACCGTCTGCGGACGGAAATTTTTGAAACATGTGAAAATTTTGGGAAAAGCGAACGCGGAATTTATACCCTCACCGTTCCGACCGGTGGCGGAAAAACAATTGCTTCGCTTTCTTTTGCACTCAATCATGCGGTTAAAAACAATATGCAACATATTATTTATGTTGTTCCATACACAACGATAATCGAGCAAAACGCAAAGGTTTTTTCCGATATTCTCGGCAGCGGCAATGTTCTTGAACATCACTGCGGTGTTTTGTATGACATTGATGATTCGGCAACGGAAGAGGAAAAGAAAAAATCGCTTGCAACCGAAAATTGGGATATGCCCGTAATCGTTACAACGGCAGTTCAGTTTTTTGAATCGATTTATTCAAACAAATCTTCAAAATGCAGAAAAATTCATAATCTTGCAAACAGCGTTGTGATTTTTGACGAAGCACAGATGCTTCCGATGCAGCATCTCGCTCCGTGCGTTGCGGCCGTTTCGGCGCTGCCGGAACTTTTCAATTCAACCGTTGTTCTTTGCACGGCAACTCAACCTGTAATCGGCGACCTTGTCAAAAAATTTTCCTCTTCGCTTTCAATCAGAGAGATATGTCCTCAAAGCGAAAAAATGTTTGATTCTTTTAAACGCGTCTGCTTTGAAAGAGAAGGAGTTTTGTCGGACGACGGACTTTCCGAACTTCTTTCAAATAAAAGGCAGGTTCTCTGCGTTGTAAACAGCAGGAAAGCGGCGAACACGATTTACAAAAAGCTCTCACAGGAAGGAAGTTTTCATCTTTCGACGCTGATGGTTCCGGAGCACAGAATGAAAACCGTTGAAAAAATCAAAAATCGGCTCAAAAACAATGAGCCATGCCGCGTTGTTTCAACTTCTCTCATCGAAGCGGGGGTTGACCTTGACTTTCCGTCGGTATTTCGCGAACTTTCCGGCCTTGATTCAATTTTGCAGGCCGCAGGAAGATGCAACCGTGAAGGAAAAAGAGCGGCCGAAGAAAGTATTGTTACTGTTTTTGAACGTGCAGAAAAAGCACCTTCGGTTTTTTCCCGGCAGATAAGCTCAACGAAAGAAGCACTTTCTCTTTCAAAAGGAATCGATTCGCCGGAAGCGATAAATCAATATTTTAAATCATATCGCAGTTTTGCCGGTGACAGCATTGACAAAGACGAAATCATCCGTGCGTTTCAAAAAGGCGTTGACGGCTGTTATTATCCGTTTGAATATGTTGCAAAAAAGTTTCACTTCATAGACAACGACACGAAAACCGTTTATGTGCCGTATGGCGAGGGAGCCGATCTAATCAAAAGGCTCAAAAACGGTGAAAAATCAAAAAAACTTTTCAGAGAACTCGGAAAATACTCGGTGAACATTTATGAAAATCATTATAAAGATCTTTTCTCGGCCGGTGACATCACTGTTTTTGATGATTTTGCCGTTCTTGAAAACATGAATATCTATGATGAAAAAACAGGACTTTCGCTGAATGCCGAATTCGGAAAAGATGAATATATTTAAAAAAACGAAAGGAGTGATCCGATGTCGATAAAGGTTGAAGTTTGGGGAGATTATGCACTGTTCAGCCGTCCGGAGATGAAAGTTGAACGAGTCAGTTATGACGTTATCACACCTTCTGCGGCAAGAGGCATACTCGACAGCATTTTTTATCATCCCGGAATGAGATGGTATGTTGACCGAATCCATGTATGCAGCCCGATACGCTTCACAAACATACGCCGAAACGAGGTCAAAGACACAATAAGCGCAAGAAAAGTCAAAACGCTGATGGAAAAACAAAACGAAGAAATTTTTCTTGCAACAACAGAAAGTATTCAGCAACGGGCGGCAATGGTTCTGACGAACGTCCGCTATGTCATTGAAGCACATTTTGACATGACAGACAAAGCTAATCCTTCCGACAATCCCGGAAAATTTCAGGAGATGATGAGGCGAAGGCTCGAAAAAGGTCAGTCTTATCATCAGCCGTGTCTCGGTGTTCGTGAATTTCCGGCAAACTGCAAACTCTGCGAAGAAATTCCGCCTTGTCCGGGAGAACTTCTCGGCGAGCGTGATCTCGGCTGGATGCTGCTTGACCTGGACTACCGTGACCCGAAAGACATCAAACCGATGTTTTTTCGAGCGGTGATGAAGGACGGCGTGATTGAAGTTCCGCCGCTCAACAGTCAGGGGGTGGTGAAATGATTCTTCAGGCCCTTGCAAAGTATTATGACGATATGCTTTCGAGAGGTGATATTTCCGCTCCGGGTTGGGGAAAATCAAAAGTCAATTTTGCTTTATGTCTTGACGAAAGCGGAAACATTACTGACATTGCTTCGCTCCTTGTTGACACTGTTGTCGGCAAGAAAACGGTAAAACGCCGTCAAATGATTGACCTTCCTTTGACGGCAAAAGCCGGCTCGTCAATTTCTCCGAATTTTATTTGGGATAATTCAACATATTTTTTCGGAGTTGACAAAAAAGGAAAACCTAAACGCAGCATTGAATGCTTTGAAGAAAGCAAAAAATTCCATCATGAACTGCTTGATGAAGTGAACAATACGGTTTCAAAAGCGATTCTTTCATTTTTTGACTCGTGGAATCCGGAAAAAGCACTTGAAAACCCGTTTCTTTCGAAAGTATATGACGAGGTGACGGAAAACGCCAATCTTGTTTTTCGTGTCTGCGGCCGATATGCACATGAAGACGAAGAAATCAAAAAGGTGTGGCAAAATCATTACAACAAAAAAGACGGAGTAAAAATGCAGTGTCTCGTAACAGGAAAAGAGGACACAATCGAAGCTACCCATCCCGTTATCAAGGGTGTTAAAGACGCACAGTCGTCCGGTGCCGCAATTGTTTCTTTCAACGCTCCGGCCTTTTGTTCATACGGTCACGAACAAAACTTCAACGCTCCCGTCGGAAGCTCGGCCGCTTTTGCATATACAACGGCCATTAATCACCTTTTGGCCGACAAAAATCATGTTCAGTATATAGGTGACACAACAGTTACCTTTTGGGCGGACGGAGCCGAGCCGGAATATCGTGACTTTGCTTTTTCCGCATTGTTCGGCGGAGAGTCTTCTCAGGGATTAACAGACGACGATATTTCAGCCGCTTTAAAAAGGCTTTCCGAAGGTCTTCCGTGTGAAGAACTCGGTCTCGATCCGGAAAAGCCGTTTTATATTCTCGGCCTTGCCCCTTCTGCGGCGAGAATTTCGGTTCGGTTTTTTCTCAGAAACTCTTTCGGAAAAATCATGAAAAACGTCAACGATCACAATGAAAGAATGAAAATCAAAAAATCATTTGAAGATGATCGTGAAACAATTCCGATTTGGGTAATGCTTCGTGAAACGGTTAATCTCAATTCAAAAAGCAAAGCCCCTTCACCGGCGATGGCCGGAGCAACGGCAAGAGCGATTTTTTCCGGAACAAGATATCCCGCTTCACTTCTTGAAGGCGTAATGTTGAGAATAAGAGCCGAAAGCAAAGTCAATCGCAACAGAGCCGCAATTATCAAAGCGTATTACTTAAAAAATGAAAACAAGGATTGCCCAAAGGAGGTTTTAACGGTGAGCCTTAATGAAAACAGTACAAACGTCGCATACACTCTCGGAAGACTTTTTTCGGTTTACGAAGCCGTTCAGCAGGCCGCAAATCCGGGAATCAACGCAACAATAAAGGACAAATACTTTAACTCTGCGGCCGCAAGACCGGCAAGTATTTTTCCGATTCTCGGAAACCTTGCTCAAAAACATCTTCGCAAACTCGAAAAGGGAAAACAAATTTATTTTGACAGACAAATAAGCGAGCTTAAATCAATTTTGGGCGAAGAGTACCCTCAAACAATGAATCTTGCAAAACAGGGATCTTTCGATCTCGGATATTATCATCAAACACAATACAGATACACCAAAAAGGAGGACAAATAATTATGTCAGCTATTAAAAATCGTTATGAATTCGTAATTTTTTTCGACGTTGAAAACGGAAATCCGAACGGTGACCCCGATGCGGGAAACATGCCGAGAGTCGATCCGGAAACCGGTTACGGTCTTGTTACGGACGTCTGCCTCAAAAGAAAAATCCGCAATTACGTTGAAACCGCAAAAGAAAACGAAAGCGGATATCGCATCTATATCAAAGACCAAGTTCCGCTCAACCGCAGTGATGCGGAAGCCTGCGAGTATCTCGGAGTTGAACCGGACAAGCTCAAGGAAGCAAAGAAAAAAGATCCCGGGCTTGATGTTAAAATTCGCGACTTCATGTGCAAAAACTTTTTTGATATCCGAACTTTCGGCGCAGTCATGACAACATTTGTCAAAGGTGCGCTCAACTGCGGTCAGGTTCGAGGACCGGTTCAGCTCAGTTTTGCGCGAAGCGTTGATCCGATTCTTCCTCAGGAAATTACAATCACCCGTGTTGCAATCACAAAAGAGGATGACGCAGAGAAAAAAGGAACCGAAATGGGAAGAAAATACATCGTTCCTTACGGTCTTTACAGAGCCGAAGGCTATATTTCCGCAAACCTTGCGCGAAAAACAACCGGCTTTTCCGAAGAAGATCTCTCCCTTCTTTGGCAGGCAATAATCAATATGTTTGAACACGATCATTCCGCCGCAAGAGGAAAGATGGCTGTTCGTGAACTCATTGTTTTCAAGCACGATTCCGAGCTCGGCAACGCTCCTGCATATAAACTTTTTGACCTTGTCAACGCTCGGAAAAAAGACGGAGTTGAAATTCCGAGCGCTTATTCCGATTACACCGTAACCGTTGACGAAGCCGGCGTTCCCGAAGGTGTAACCTGCACAAGAATGATATGACCTATCGGGAAGACGAATATCTCCTTCTTTCCGGAATTCAGCATTTTAAATTCTGCCGTCGGCAATGGGCGCTGATACACATTGAAAACCAATGGTCCGAAAATTTTCTCACGGCCGACGGCGAAGTTATGCACGAAAAGGTTCACGACAAAAACTTTTTTGAAAGCCGAAAAGATTTGATTGTCACAAGAGGAATGAGCATTTTCTCTTGTGTACTCGGCGTTTCCGGAGAATGCGACGCGCTCGAATTTCACCGCGTTTCGGAAGGCGGAGTTCCTCTGAAAGGGCGTGAAGGGCTTTGGAAACCGTTTCCGATTGAATACAAACGCGGGAAACCGCGGGAGGATGCCGGAGACACACTTCAGCTTTGCGGTCAGGCAATGTGCCTTGAAGAGATGCTCTGCTGTGAAATTCCGGAGGGAGCGCTTTATTACGGCGAACTCCGCCACAGAAAAAACGTTCTTTTCACCACGGAGCTCAGAGAAGAAGTAAAAAACACGCTCAATGAAATGCACGAATTGTATAAACGCCGCCACACCCCGAAAGTAAAACCGAAAAGCGCCTGCAATTCATGTTCTCTGAAGGAACTTTGTCTCCCGAAGCTGATGAAAAACAAAAGCGCAAAGGCTTACCTTCAAAACGCTGTAAAGGAAATCATATGAAACATCTTCTTAACACTCTTTTTGTCACGAGCGAAGATATCTATCTTTCTCTTGACGGCGAAAACGTTGTTGCAAACCGTGAAAAGCGTGAGGTTGCAAGATATCCGCTGCATACACTTCAAAGCATTGTTTCGTTTTCATATGCGGGCGCCTCTCCCTCACTTATGGGTGCATGCGCCGAAAGAAACGTCAGTCTTGCATTCTGTTCTCAAAGCGGAAAATTTCTTGCCCGCGTAAACGGACTTACTCATGGAAACGTTCTTTTGCGGAGAAAGCAATACAGAATTGCCGATATGCCTTTTCAAAGTTGCAAGATTTCAAGTCTGATGATTTTCGGAAAAACATACAATTCACGGCAGGTCATTGAAAGAACCCGCCGCGACCATTCGGAGCGGATAGACAAACAACATTTTGCCGAAGCTTCCGAAACTTTGAAGAACGTTTTGCCTCAAATTCTTGAAGAGACCTCGTCCGAAAGTTTACGCGGACTTGAAGGAGCCGCGGCAACCGCATATTTCGGAGTTTTCAACGAGATGATTTTAGGCGACAAAAAGACTTTCTCTTTCACAGGACGAAACCGCAGACCTCCGCTTGATCCCGTCAATGCAATGCTTTCTTTTGCATACAGTCTCCTGGCTCACAATTGCGCGTCCGCACTTGAAAGCGTCGGCTTTGACTCTTACGTCGGCTTTCTTCACAGAGATAAACCGGGGCGAATTTCACTTGCGCTTGATTTGATGGAAGAACTTCGGCCATGCATGGCCGACAGGTTTGTTATCACACTGATCAACAATCGTTCAATCAACAAATCCGATTTTGATTTTCGTGAAAGCGGTGCGGTTTTTCTCAACGAAAACGGCCGGAAAAAGTTTTTGAAACTTTGGCAGGAAAGAAAAAAGGAATACCTCACCCACCCTTTTCTTGAAGAAAAAATGCAATGGGGAATGATTCCGTATGTCCAGGCTTTGCTTCTTGCAAGGTATGTAAGAGAGGACACAGACGCGTATCCTCCGTTTTTATGGAAATGAGGTAATTTATGCTCGTTCTTATAACTTATGACGTCAACACCGAAACTCCTGCCGGAAAGAAACGGCTGCGGCAAATTTCAAAGCAATGTGTAAATTACGGTCAGCGTGTTCAAAATTCCGTATTTGAATGTTTACTTGATCCTGCGCAATGCCGCTTTCTCAAGGATAAACTTTGCAAGATAATGGATCCGCAAAAAGACAGCCTGCGGTTTTATTATCTCGGAAAAAAGTATGAGAGCAAAATTGAACACTTTGGTTGTAAAAGTACATATATACCTGAAGATACACTTATGATTTAGCGCGAAGTAACTGTAAACAGAAAATTCCGTGGTGTTCGCACCCCAAAATTACAGTTTATATTTGCTTTTGGAATTGTTTGCCGGTATAATTATTTTAACAAATATTCATTTATATTATATTTTGTAGAACCTTACAAAAACGCATGTATGTTTTTGTGCGTTTTTGCTGTCGCTCCCCACACGGGGAGCGTGGATTGAAATTTCGTTAATCATAATTAATTACTCCTTTTATCTGTCGCTCCCCACACGGGGAGCGTGGATTGAAATAAAATGCAGACCACTACATCACAAGTCCGTTCGGTTGTCGCTCCCCACACGGGGAGCGTGGATTGAAATACCTTGGCTTGAAAAAGCTTTCCGGCGGGGACTACAGTCGCTCCCCACACGGGGAGCGTGGATTGAAATGCAATGCAGGAACAGACCACCGAAAGTTTATGCGGGTCGCTCCCCACACGGGGAGCGTGGATTGAAATGCTCGGATTGGTTCTTTCGGCAAATCCTTTAAAGTCGCTCCCCACACGGGGAGCGTGGATTGAAATCACTCCGGGGTGGACTACGGCACGAACGGAAAGAGTCGCTCCCCACACGGGGAGCGTGGATTGAAATCCAAAACGCAGATACACCTAATCGGTTAATTGCCGTCGCTCCCCACACGGGGAGCGTGGATTGAAATCGTCCGAAAGGTCTTTGAATGTAAGTTTAGCCATGTCGCTCCCTACACGGGGA
>JAUNFH010000083.1 GCA_030525185.1 Clostridia bacterium | reverse complement strand
TCGTCAGCCTTACCTGCTGGGCGGTTGTTATGGACGTTATCGACTATCAGGAATATAAGACCGGTCTCAGAAGCGAAAGCGCAATCTATGCCGTTTATACTTTCTCAAGAAAGCTCGGCCAGACTATCGCCGACGCAAGCGGCCTTTTCCTTCTTGAATGGGCAAAATATGACAGCAAGACGGCCGGAATCGGTTTCATCACCGAAAATGATACCAGTAAGAAAATCATGTTCATCTGCACGATTATTCCCGCGTTTGTTTATACCGGTGTCTGGCTTCTCATGAAGTTCGGCTATCCGCTCACAAAAGAAAAGCTTGAACCGATTTATGCTTATGTCCGCGCTCAAAGAGAAGAAGCGGAACATGAAGGTGAACTTGCCGAATAATTTCATTTTTACTCAAAAAGGCCGTTTCAAACGAAGCGGTCTTTTATTATCTGCGTTTCGGACATAATTTGTTCAAAAATCTATTGATTTTTCTTTCGGAAAGTGGTATATTATACCAAACGGGAGGCGAAAGCCTCTGTGGAATTTTTTTCAAGGAGGATATACAAAATGACTACTATCGGTGATATCGTAAACGGTCTCAAGGGAATGTTTGCGCTTCTTAAGGAAATTTTTGAATTCCTTAAACCTCTCTTCGGAATCAAAGACGACGAAGACACAACCGAAGCTGAATAATTGCTTTTCATTTTGCTCCCTTCTTTTTTGGAAGGGAGCAAATTCTTATAAAAAATAAAAATGAATTTTTTTTGAATTATGTGTTGACATAATTTTAACTTTGTACTATAATATCCGTAGTTAAAGGGGAGAAACCTTTAAAAATAAGACTTAAGGAGGAAAATCTAATGAATAACGTATTTTTCCAGTTCTGCAAGAAGTATTGGAACGAGATCGTTGCTTTCGGTGATGCTCTCTATGCATGGTTCAAGGGTCTCTTTGCATAATTGATTCTTTGAGCGAAAAATTGATTTAAGTTTAATTAAAGTTAAATGAGAAAAAAGTCCCGTTTGGGGGCTTTTTTCTTTTATATAATGCAAAAAAACTGCGGTGAAGTTTTTTCGCCGCAGTTCGTTTTTTTATCTGTTGCCGTACATTTTTTCGTAGTATTTCATGTAATCGCCGCTTCTGATGTTTTCCCACCAGGTTCGGTTGTTGAGATACCAGTCAACGGTTCTTTTGATTCCGTCTTCGAACTTTGTTTCCGGATACCAGCCGAGTTCGTTTTTGATTTTCGTCGGGTTGATTGCATATCGCATATCGTGGCCGGGACGGTCTTTGACGAATTTTATGAGACTTTCGCTTTTTCCGAGAATTTTCAAAACGGTTTTGACGACGTCAAGGTTTGTGCGTTCGTTGTGGCCGCCGATGTTGTAAACCTCGCCGATTCGTCCGTTTTCAAGAATCATGTCAATTGCTTTGCAGTGGTCTTCAACATAAAGCCAGTCCCGAACATTTTTTCCTTCGCCGTAGACAGGCAGCTCCTTTTCTTCAAGAGCGTTTGCAATCATGAGCGGAATGAGCTTTTCCGGAAAGTGAAAAGGTCCGTAATTGTTTGAACAGCGGCTGATTGTGACTTTTGTGCCGTAGGTTCTGTGATAAGCCGAAACGAGAAGATCCGCGCCCGCTTTGCTTGCGGAGTATGGGGAAGAGGTGTGAATCGGCGTTTCCTCGGTGAAGAAAAGGTCGGGTCGGTCGAGCGGAAGGTCGCCGTAAACCTCGTCGGTCGAAACCTGGTGAAAGCGGACGTCGTTTTTTCGGCAGGCATCGAGAAGAACCTGTGTGCCGAGAATGTTGGTTTTGAGAAAAACCTCCGGTTCTTCGATTGAACGGTCAACGTGTGATTCGGCCGCAAAATTGACAACGGCATCAAACGCTTCCTCCTCAAAAAGTGAGTTCACGGCTTTTCGGTCGGTGATGTCGCCTTTGACGAAACGGAAGTTTTTGTTCTTCATTGCTTCGTCGAGCGTTTCAAGGTTCCCGGCATATGTCAGTGCGTCAAGGCAGACAATTCTGCGGTCGGGATGTTTTTTGAGTTCATAATAGACAAAGTTTGAGCCGATAAATCCGGCTCCTCCGGTAACAAGAATTGTTTTCATCGTTTTCTTCCTCACGTTCTTTTTTTGAACTTTCTTCCGCAGTGCGGACAGCTGATTTCAATTTTCCCCTTGCCTTTCGGAACGCGCAAAGTGCGTGAACAGCCCGGGCATTTGTAATACTTATGTTCTTTATCCTGAAACTGAGAGGATTTCTTTTTGAAAAAATCACAGCACGGATACCAAATTTTCAAAAATTTTTCGTTTTCGGCTCTCCGTTTTTCAATGTTTCTTGAAAGCGCACGGAAAAGGAAAAATCCGTACGGAATGAGTCCGATGAGGCGGTAATAAGGAACTCTGATGAATGAAAGGGAAAAAGTTACAATGCAGCCGAGAACGATGAGAGCGATTCCGAGCTGATCCGCTCCGTATCTTCCGTACATAAACTGACGAATTCTGTTCATTTCAAAATCTCCGAATCTAATATGTTTATGTTATTAAACTATCATAGCCTTAATTATAAATTAATATTCACCGTCTGTCAAGGAAAGTCGGCCATTCGGTTCGGGCGGCGGAAAAAGAAAGATTTCATTTGTCCGAATGCACAAAAGAAAAGCTCCGGCTTTTCATAAAAAAGTATATGATGAACCAATTTTGGGGTTTTGCTTGATTTATTCGGTCGGGTAGTCTATAATTGAAAAAATGTCTGCAGACAAAAAAATCAAAGGATTTGATAAAACATGAAAATCGTAAAAAAATATTTTAAAAGGTATTTTGTTGACGGAATGAGCGCAATGGCTCTCGGACTTTTTTCCTCGCTCATCGTCGGCCTCATCATCAGCCAGTTTGCAAAAATTCCGCACCTTGAATTCCTTTCAAAGTTCAGCGAGGTTCTTTCGGCGTCCTCTCCGGTTGTCGGCGGAGCAATCGGCGCGGCAATCGCTTACGGCCTGAAATCAAAGCCGCTTGTCGTTTTCTCGTGCATCGCCGTCGGCGCTTACGGATATTCGCTCGGCGGTCCGGTCGGTGCTTTCGTCGGCGCAATCGTTGCGAATGAAATCGGTTCGCTCGTTGCCGGAAAAACAAAAATCGACATCGTTGTCACTCCGATTGTGACAATAGTTTCCGGCGGAATTGTCAGCATGTTTGTCGGTCCGTATCTTTCCCAGTTTATGAATTGGCTCGGTTCGGTAATCAACGCCGCAACTCAGCTTCACCCGTTCCCGATGGGAATTGCCGTTGCAACCCTCGTCGGTCTTGCGCTCACCGCCCCGATAAGCTCTGCCGCTCTTTGCATAATGCTCGGAATTGACGGAATTGCCGCCGGAGCCGCAGCCGTCGGTTGTGCGGCTCAGATGATCGGCTTTGCGGTGACGAGCTATAAAGCAAACGGTGTCGGCGGCCTTCTTTCTCAGGGTCTCGGAACAAGTATGCTTCAGTTCGGAAACATCATGAAGCGCCCGCAGATTCTTCTTGCGCCCACTCTTGCCGGTGCAATTCTCGGTCCCGTTTCAACCTGCGTTTTTAAAATGACGAATACCGCAACCGGAGCGGGAATGGGAACGAGCGGTCTCGTCGGCCAGTTCGGCGCGTTCAGCGCAATGAGCGAAAGTTTCGGCTCGGTGAAAACGATTCTTCTCATTGTTCTTATGCATTTTGTCGCTCCGGCCGTTCTTTCGATTCTTTTTCATCTTCTTTTCAAAAAGATCGGAATTGTAAAAGACGATTATCTCAAACTTGAAAAAGTCGATTAATATGATTTAAGGAGAAACGCAATGAACGTTTATGATTTTGACGGAACAATCTATGACGGAGAAAGCTCTGTTGAATTTATTCTTGAATATTTGAAGCATGACATCAAGATTTTGAAATTCATCCCCGGAATGACGAAAGCGATGATAAAATATCAGCAGGGGAAGGTTACTTTTGACGACTTTTTGAATAACTACGCTTCAAAGATTACGGATTTTTTCAGCAGCAACAACGTTGATTTGATGCCGCTCGTCAAAGACTTTTGGGACAGGCACGAAAAGCAGATTAAACCCTTTTACGCTCACGTTCACCGTGACGACGACGTAATCATAACCGCTTCGCCTGAGTTCATGATGCATGACATTTGCGAAAGAATCGGCGTGAAGAATCTCATTGCAACCGATTTTGACATAAGGACCGGAGAAGTCAAAAAAGCCTGCTTCCGCGAAGGAAAAATTCCCTGCTTCAGAGAGAGGTTTCCCGACGGTGTGATTGACGATTTTTATACCGACTCGGTCAACGACGAATTTCTCTTTCCTTTTGCAAAGCGCGTTTTCATGGTGAAAAAGCATAAAATCACACAGATTAAATGAAAAAACCGCACTCGGAACGGAATTGCTCCGAGTGCGGTTTTTTTTCAGTCCGACGATTTCCTTTCGCCGGACTTTTTCTTTCGGATTTTCGGTGCCGTTGCAGAAAAGCTCATATCCGAAAGAATTTTAATTTCGTTGTCCGGTACGGTTCCGTTAAGAGAAACCGTTATCCAATTTTCCTTGTTCATGTGATATGCCGGAAAGTACCCGGGTTTTCCGAGGAACGACCCCAACATTATAGGGTCACATTTAAAGTTAACAACGTCAAGCAAATCTTTTCCCTGCAAGCCGAGCTTTTCTTTCGGAATATCCATCACAATCGCAAACCATTTTTTGTTTCCGGGATGGCGAAACACTTCAAAATTCGGATATTTTATCCACGGAAAATCGGCTTCGCAACTGTAATTGTCCGATATAAATTTTTCAAATTCTTTTCGATTCATTGCGTCACCCGAAAATGTTCAGCGAAGAGTCTGAACTTGAAGAAGCGAAAGAAGGTCGCTTGTCAGTTTGTCGAGTTCTTCCTGCGAAGGATCGTTGCTGATTTTTTCAAGCTTTTCTTCAAATTCGGCGCGTGTTTCATCGTCCGCATAAGAAAGAAGGTAATAGAAAGCGTCGGTATAAATTCCGGTGTAAGGCGAGAATGTTTTTTTGCCCCAAACCGATTTTCCGCTCATGCTCGTTCCGGTGAAGGTGAGCGTTCCTTCCCAAAGCTCCCAGTCCCATGCGATTACGGGATAAATCGTGTAAGTTTCACCGTCAAGCTCAATTTCAAACGAACGCTTGTCCTTCTTTGAAAAATGAAGGTCAAAAAGGTCTCTCTTTTTTGAAATATCACTTTGACTGAGAGTAACGTTTTTGAAAAGAGAAACAACCTGAGACCCGTTGCAACGGACGGCGGAAAAATCGCTTTCGTCGCCGCTTTGATTGAAGGTGACAACGTCCCAGTTTCCGTACATCTGCTCGGTCGTGACGGTTTGAAAAAGTTTTTCGTTCGCATAAGCTTCGGGAACGGCAAGCGGCCAGTTTCCGTCCGTCCATAAAATTTGGCGGATTTCCATTGAGGGGAGAGCGTCAACCGAAATTTCGTTTTTCTCCGCTTCTTTTTGACCGGTGAGGAGTTCTCCGTTTGCTTTGAAATATACCTGCGACTGCGATGCCATAATCCATTTTCCGTTGGCGGCTTTGATGACGCAGGGACTTCCGGGTGAGGCTTTTCCGATGTTGGTGTATGAAACGTTTCCGTCGCTGCTTCTTGAAAAATTGTAACCGGCAATCATGAGCGTTCCTTTTGAATACTGATTCTTTCTTCGGGAGGAGGCAAAGACCGAAAGGTCGTTTCCGTCCTCGTCAAGATACGGTCCGCCGGCCGTTCGGCTTCTCGCAACGCGGATTTCATAGTTCTTTTCCTCAACGCCGTAGGTGATGAAAAGGTAATAATATCCTTCGTAATATATGAGATCGCAGGCGGAAACAAGGCTTCCGTCGTCTTTTGAAAGAGACGGAACAAAGCCGGGCTTTGCAATGAGAATTCCGGTTTTGAAATCGGCGTTTTTGTTTTTGTGAACGGTTGAAATGCTTTTTCCTTCGGAGTTTATTGAGCTGTCTTTTTTGAGAAGTCCCGTTTCTCCGTTGAGTTCGAGAAGATAAATTCCGCCGTTTATGCTCTCTTTTCCGAAATATGAGCCGTAAGCGAGATACATTTTTCCTTCGTCGGTAACAAGAACCGAAGGATGAACGGCGTTGCTTTCGTCGTAATAAGCGTTCGGGGCTTTTTCTTTGTCCGAAAGCTCGCTTCCTTTGTGGTAGCCGCAGGTTGAAACGACAAGACCGCAATCGGTCCAGCTTTTGTTCGTTACGGCTTTTTCAAGGTTTTCGGTTGAAACGCAGAAAATTGCGGATTCGTTTGCGCCCTTTTGCTTTGAAAGGGAAAAGTAAAGGTAATATGTATCGCCGAATTTTACAATTTCCGGTGCAAGCGGAGTTCGGTCGTTCGTCACCGAAGAATAAAAGAGTTTTCCGTTATAGCCGTGGATTTTTGCCCAGTTTTTGACCGATTTGAACTGTGAAAAGTCCATGATGTCGGTTGTTTCTGCGTCGGACGGGGTATTGAAATAAGTTGTTCTGTCCGTCCAGTTGATGAGGTCCTTTGAACGGATGACAACGTTGTCCGATCCGAACGCATAGTAGCAGCCGCTTTTTTCGTCGTAAATTATGCTCGGATCTCTCATGTTGTAAGCGTCGTAAGAGCCGAGATACGGCGTTGAATTCGTTACGGAAAGGAGCGGCGCATTCGGAAAGCCGAGCTTTTTTTGCTCCTTTGAAACCGAAGGTCGCTTTCCTTTTTTGAAGGTTGCAACGATGTTTGTGTTGTGTTTGACTTTGAAGCGGTACTGAAGCATTCTTACGTCGTCCGTCACGTCCGCTCCGTTGAGCGTGAGCGAAGCAAGGTCATAATATTCGCTGTCGGTACGTTCGGGATTGATGTTGACGGTGAGCGTTTCGCCCGCTTTGCAGGTGACCCGGTATTTGCTGTCCTTTCCGACGGTTCCGTCCGCATTGACGCTGAGCATTCCGTGGTCATAGCTTTCAAGAAAAACCTGATATTCAAAGTTGTGGATATATTTGAAATATACGCCGACAAGCGAGCCTATCAGGACTAAAACAATGCTGAAGAAGAGAAGAAATTTTTTAAACATTTCAGGTGTTCCCCCTCGTTGAAAATCATTCAACAGTCAGTGATGAGATTATGTTTGAATAAATTGAAACTGCGTTTGAGAAAAAGTTCTTTTTTACGATTTCAACCTGTGACGCGTCCGCAACGAAGACCGTCAGACTCATGAGTTTCACTCCGACGTCGTTTACGTTGAAGGTGACGTAATATCCGCCGTCTTTTTGTTCCGTCGTGACCTCACATTCGTTTTTGATTCTGTCTCTTGTGAGAACGCCGAGCGCGGCGCTGACGGCTTTTTCACGGATTGAGCGGGGAAGGGAGCGTTCAATCGTCGAAACTTCATATTTTGCCTTGTGAGTGATTGAAAAGACCTCGTCGGTTTCGGTGATGTCCGAAACGACAGAGCCGTTTTTGACGAGCTCGTTGAGTGCGTCGTTGACTTCAAAATAGTTCGCAATCGGATATTCAAGAAGAATATCGTTGATCTGCGTCCGAGTCAGATGCCGGTCAACCATTTTGAGAAGATAACACAAAAGGAGCTTTATTTCTGACTTTTCGCGAAGACCGCCGGGGGCGATTCCTTCGCTGAAAGTTTCGTTTTGTTCGGAGAATTCCATTTTGATTTGATACCGTTGCCTTTCCGGCCGCAAGATTTTATCGAAAGACCGGTTCCTTCCGTGCGACCGTGCGGAAGACCGAAATAAATACTTCTTTCATTGATATAATTATCTATTGTATATTCTATCACAAGAAAAAAATAAAATAAAGAGATTTTACAAAAATATCACAGTTTTTCTTCCGACTTCTTGACAGGGAAAAAAACAGAAGATAAAATACTTTTAAAAATCAAAAGAAACTCCGGTTTGTTTTGGAAAGGAGAATTTTTATGGACAGAAAATATACAACGGTTCTTTTTGATGCGGACAACACTCTTCTTGATTTTGATATGGCGGAAAAAAACGCTCTTAAACAGGTCTTGACTGAAATCGGAATCAACGTTACGGAAGAGATCGCCGCGCTTTACAGCCGTATAAATCTTTCGTATTGGCGCGCGTTTGAGCGTGGAGAGGTGACAAAAACCGAACTTCGCACAAGACGCTTCGGTGACCTTTTCGGAAAGCTGGGTTTTGATTATCAAGGCGATCTCGCTTTCGTTGCCGATACTTATCTTGAGTATCTTGCAAAGGGGGCTTTCCTTCTTGACGGTGCTCTTTATCTTTGCGAAAGGCTTAAGGAAGAAGGCTATTTCCTTTACATTATAACCAACGGAGTTTCCGCAACGCAGAAAAGCCGCCTTTCAAAAAGCGGACTTGACAAGGTTATGGACGGCGTTTTCATTTCGGAGGATATCGGAACACAAAAGCCGTTTTTGGAATTTTTCGATTATGTTTTTGAAAACATTGCTGAAAAAGACAGGAGAAAGATAATTGTTGTCGGCGATTCTTACGGCTCGGACATCAAGGGCGCCTGCGGTGCGGGACTTGACTGCATTTGGTTCAACAGAAAGGGAGAGAAAAACGAGCTTTCCCTTCCGGTGACCAAGGAGATAAACGACCTTTCCGAACTTTTTGAATTTTTCGGACTTTAAAACATAAAGTAAAAAAAGGGTTGCGGCGAGATTCACCGCAACCCTTTTTGATTGTTATTCGCTTTCTTTTTCGTTGTCCTTTTCACCGTCGGAAGAATCCTCTTCTTTCGGAGTAATTTCAACTCGGACTTTTCCGATTCGTCTGTCCTCAACGTTGAGAATTGTGAACTTGAGGTTTTCAAACGTGACTTCGGTCATGTCTTTGTCCTGAGGAAGATAGCCGAGGCGGCTGATGAGAAAACCGCCGAGCGTGTCATAGTCACCCTCGGGAATGATGTCTCCGACGAGTTCGTTGACTTCTTCAATGTATGCCGTTCCGTCGATTGTGAAAACGTTTTCCGAAACTTCAACAATTTCTTCGTCCTCGTTGTCGTATTCGTCCTGAATGTTTCCGACGATTGCTTCAAGAAGGTCTTCCATCGTGACGATTCCGGCCGTTCCGCCGTATTCGTCAACAACAACGGCCATCTGAACACGCTTTTCGCACATTTCGTTGAAAAGCGCACCGCAGTTTTTGCTGAAGGGAACGTAATAAGCTTCTCTCATGACGTCCTTCGGACCTTTGTTTTTCGGAAGGGAGGACGAGATATATTTAAGAAGGTCTTTGATGTATACAATACCGATGATGTTGTCCGGGTCTTCGTGGAAGACGGGAATGCGTGAGTAGCCGTGTTCGATTGAGATTGAAACAACCTCTTCAAGGCTGTCCGTGTCTTCAACGGCGAACATATCGGTTCTGTGAGTCATAATATCCGAAACATCAATGTCGTCAAAATCAAAGATGTTGTCAATCATTTCTTTCTGAATGTCTTCAATGACTCCCTTTTCCTGGCCGACATCGACCATCATGCGGATTTCTTCTTCGGTAACGCTTTCTTCGTTTGCGTTCGGGTCAAAGCCGCAAAGTTTCACAACGAGGTTCGTTGAAGCGGAAAGAATTTTTACGAAAGGTGAGGTGAGCGTTTTGACAACGAGGAGAATGCCGACAACGGAATATGCGATTTTTTCGGGTTTCTGCATTGCCATTCTTTTCGGAGCAAGCTCGCCGAAAACGAGAGAAAAGTATGACATGATGATCGTGATGAGAACAACCGAAATTCCGTTGATTACGCCTTCCGGAATCGGAGTTCCGAGAGCGACGAGTTTTTTTGAAAGCATATCGGCAAAACTGCTTGAAGCCGAGGCCGAGGTGAGGAACCCAGCGAGCGTTACGCCGATTTGAATCGTTGAAAGAAAGTTGCTGGGGTTTTCGGTCAGCTTTTTGACTTTTTGCGCCTTTTTGTTGCCGTCTTCGGCCTGCTTGTCAACAACGTTGTCGTTGAGAGAGATGATTGCAATTTCGCTCATTGCGAAAAAGGCATTGATGATTACGAGTACGAACAGAAGCAATAATTTAAAGATAATACTTCCCGGGTCGTCCATTGTGGATTAAAACTCCTTTCAGAATTAAAAAAATATTTTTCGGTGCCGGATATACACCGATACAGCATTATACAACAAAAAAGGAAAAAGGTCAATAAAAATTTTGATTGAAAGGAAAGAGCCGTTTTCCGCAAAAAGAGTTTTGTGTGAAGTCGGGAATGACCGAATCGGAAC
>JAUNFH010000082.1 GCA_030525185.1 Clostridia bacterium | reverse complement strand
GTTTTTCTTTTTGATTTCTTCAATCTCTTCGTCAAGCTGCTTGTCCTTGTTTTCGTGGCTCAAAAGGCGGGCAACAAGAAGGTTCATCGCCTGCGTTCTTGCGGCAAGATCCTTATCTGCGTCATGAAGGTCAAGGCTGAGCTTTGAAATTTCGGACGTGATTTTTTCGCGTTCAAGCGAAAGTTCGCCTTTCTTTTCGCCGAGAGAGGAAAGCTTTTCCTCGTTTTCTTCAATTGATTTTGAAAGAAGATTTGCTTCGTCGTGTGCTTTTTTATACGCTTCTTCAAACGAGGAAAGACGTTCGTTGCAGTTTTCCTTTTCGTTTTGAAGTTCCGAAAATGCGTTTTTCGCGGTGATAAACTGTTCGTCGGAAAGCTTTTTCTCGCCCTCAAGGCGGATTTTTTCTTCCTGCTTTGAAATTAGTTCTCCCCTTGCGCCGTCAAGTTCGGCTTCTGCCTTTGAAATGCTTTCGCAAAGCTCGTCATAGCTTTTTTGCATTTCATCGGTCTCTTTTTGAAGTTCGGCGTGCTTTTTTGAAAGGCGCTCGATTTCGCTCGCACGGGAAAGGATACCTGCGTTTTTGCTTTGCGAACCGCCGGTCATTGAGCCGCCGGCATTGATAATTTGTCCGTCAAGGGTGACGATTTTGAAGTGATAGGAATACTTTTTTGCAAGTGCGATTGCGCAGTCAATATCTTCGCAAACGGCAATTCTTCCGAGAAGCGAACGGATAATTTCATCAAACTTTTTATCGTAAGAAACAAGTTCGTCCGCCATGCCGACAAAGCCGTCAACCGTTTCAAGGCCCTTTTCGTCAAAGCTTTTTGCCCTGACGGAGGATACCGGCTGGAAAGTTGCGCGGCCCGCGCCGTTTCGTTTGAGGTAATTGATTGCGTTTTTTGCGTCGTTTTCGGTTTCGCAAACGATGTTTTGAACGGCGTTGCCGAGTGCGGTTTCAATTGCAACGGCGTATTCCGAATCCATTGAAATGATTTTTGAAACCGTTCCGATAATCCCCGAAAGTGCGCCCTTTTTGCCCTCTTTTATAACGGTCTTGACCGAGCCCGAATAACCGTCCATGTTTTTTTCAAGGTCTTCAAGCATTTTTCTTTTTGAAACAAGATGCTGAAATTCAAAAAGCTTTTCGTCAAGGGTACGTTTAAGCTTGTCCGCCTTTTGGTTCCTTGTTTCAAGGCGAAGGGTAATGCCCTCGGCGGTATTTGAAAGAGCGGTGATTTCTTCGGTTAATTTTTCAAGTTCGAGTTTCTTTTTCTCTTTTTCCGCTTCAAAAAGTTTAAGGCTTTCTTCGCGCTGTTTTATGAGCGTTTCAATTGACTGCATACGCGCCTTGATTTCGTCCATCGAAGAACGCGCAGTCGATTCGCTCACTCTGCAATCGGCAAGCTTTGAAGTGAATGCGGAAATTTCTGCGGTAAGTTTTGCCGTCAGTTCGTCGAGCGACGCGCCCTCATGGCTTTTTTCTTCAAGCTCCTTCTTAACCTTTTCAAGTTCGGCGCGTTTTTCTTTTGCAATCTGCTTGATTTGTGCAATGAGGTTTTCTTCGGTGTCGATTTCCTTTTGAAGCTGTTCGCGGTTTTGCTTTGAATAGTCCTTATCGCCGAGGATTCGTTCAATCGTGCTTTTGTTGTGCTCGATTGAGTTTTGGAAAACGGCGCATTGACTGTCATATGTTGAAGCGGTCTCCTCCGCCTCGGAGATGCTTTGGCGGATTTCTTCGATTTTTACGGTGATATTCTGCGATTCTTCATAGGAACCTTCAATTTTTTTGTCGATATCGGAAAGCTCGTTTTGAACGCGGTCATAGTGTGCGGTCGCGATTGCGATACTGTCCTCCTGCTTTCTGATATCGGCTTTGAGTTTGTCAATGTTATAAAGCCAAAGACCGATTTCAAGACCCTTTCTTTCCTCGGAAAGGACAAGGAACTTTTGTGCCTTTTCGCTTTGGGTTTTGAGCGGCCCTATGCGGCTTTCAAGTTCGGCAAGGATATCACGAAGTCTTACAAGGTTATCCTCCGCTTGGGAAAGCTTTCTGATTGAATCGTTCCTGCGGTAGCGGTAGGCGGAAATTCCGCACGCTTCTTCAAGCATTTCGCGGCACTCTTTGCCTTTTCCGGAAATCATTTCGGCAATCTTGCCCTGGCTTACCATTGAGTAACCGTCGCGGCCGAGACCCGTATCCATGAAAAGCTCGTTGATATCGCGAAGCCTGACGGAGTTTCCGTTGATTTTATATTCGCTTTCGCCCGAACGGTAAAAGCGGCGCGTTACGGCAATTTCGTCCTCGTCAACGGACGGAATACTTCTGTCGGAATTATCAAGTTTCAGCGTTACGCTTGCAAAACCGTGAGCTTTTCTGACCTTTGTTCCGTCAAAAATGACGTCTTCCATTTTTGAACCGCGCAGCGATTTACTGCTTTGTTCGCCGAGTACCCAGCGGACAGCGTCGGAGATGTTGCTTTTTCCGCTTCCGTTCGGGCCGACAACGGCGGTGATGCCTTTGCCGAAATTCAACGTTGTTTTTTCAGGGAAGGACTTGAAGCCCTGCATTTCAATTGCTTTTAAAATCATTCTGTTATTCCTTCTCTGCTTCCGGCGAAAGCCGGATTTCGTATTGAGCGATTGTTTCGCCCGTTTTGATTTCTATATTATAGCCTTTGTTTTTAAAATAAGTTATATTTTCTTTTTTCTGTCCCTTTGCCTGCGAAAGATACTTCGGTGAAACAAAGAGCGTTACACTGCCCTTTTGAATTTTTTTATCATTGAGAAGCTTTTCGATGTTTTCACGGTAAAGCCTGCTTTCGCATTTTTCGCGGAATGCCGGGTGATACGCACCGGCAACAAAACCCTCTTCAACGTTTCCGCCGGAATGAAGCCCGAGGCGGATAACCTTTACACCGTTTTCGGTGAAAAGCTTCAAAAGTTTTGAACAAAGCGAAACGGCCTCTTCAAGCGTCTGCGCTTTGTATTCGCCGCTGTTACAGAGCTTTTCAAGCTCAGTGTTTTTGAGAACGATTGTGGGATAAATCCGAACGGTGTCGGGCGAAAGGGAGATAAGTTTTTTGGCGGTTTCAATTGCCTTTTCGTCCGTATCGCCGTAAAGACCCGTCATCATCTGAACGCCGAGTTCAAAGCCAAAGCTTTTGATAAGGCGGCAGGCATTTTCGCTACTTCTTGCGGTGTGTCCGCGCCCGTTGAGCGCAAGAACGGTATCGTCCATGCTTTGACAGCCGAGTTCAATCGAAGTTACTCCGTACTCTTTGAGAAGCGAGAGAACATTTTCGTCAATGCAGTCGGGTCGGGTTGAAATTCTGACGCCCTTAAAGAAGCCGCGGTCAAGATAGCTTTTTGCGGTTTTGAGAAGCGAGAGCATATAGCCGCGTTCAATCGCGGTAAAGCTTCCGCCGAAAAATGCAATTTCCGCACCCGAAAGGTCGTTCCCGGTACTCAAAGCGGTCTCGCACGCGCTTATGACGTCAATCGGTTCAAGCTTCTTTTGAAAACCGGAAATTGTTTTTTGGTTGCAAAAACTGCAGCGGTGCGGGCAGCCCTCATCGGGAACAAAAAGCGCAACGTTTATATGCTTCATTCCTTGATTCCCATAAGTTCAAGTGCCTTTTTTGCCGCGGCCTGTTCCGCACCCTTTTTTGAACCGCCGATTCCGCTTCCGATAACGTTGCTGTTGAGGTGCACTTCAACCTCAAAACGCTTGTCGTGGTCGGGTCCGCTTTCTCCGACAAGGATATATGTAAGATGTTCGTCGGGATTTTTTTGGATAATTTCCTGCAAAGCGGTTTTGTAATCTTTGAATTTCGGCGCTTCGTTAACGGCTTTTTTAAGAAAACGGAGAATGAACTTTCTCGCTTCTTCAAGTCCGCCGTCAAGATAAATTGCGGCAATGACCGCTTCAAACGCATCGGCAAGGATTGAAGGGCGGCGGCGGCCGCCTGTTCTTTCTTCGCCTTTTCCGAGCAGTATGTATTTGCCAAGATCGATTTCCTTTGCAAAGCCGAAAAGCGATTTTTCGCAAACGCATGCTGCCCTTCTTTTTGTCATTTCACCTTCGGGAAGGTGGCTCAAATTGTGAAAAAAGTAATCGGCTGAAACAACGCCGAGAACGGAGTCGCCCAAAAATTCAAGTCTTTCGTTGCAATCGCGCGAAAGCTGTTTTTCGTTTGCATACGACGAATGGGTGAACGCAATTTCCAAAAGGCGCTCGTTTTTGAATTTATAGCCTATATTTTTTTGAAATTCATCAAACATTTTTATACCTCCTTTGATTTAATTATGTTTTCAAGTGATTCGATTCCGCGGGTCGCAAGCGCAAGATAGCGTTCCTTCTTGTCACGGATTTTCGGTTCGATCGGCGGAAGAACGCCGAAATTTGCGCCCATCGGCTGAAAGTTTTCAACGCTTTCGTCGCTGATATATCTTGAAAGCGCACCGATCATTGTTTCTTCGGGCAAAACAATCGTTTCTTTTCCGCTCAAACGGCGCGCCATATTGATTCCCGCCATAATTCCCGACGCAGCCGATTCCATATAACCTTCAACACCGGTAATCTGGCCGGCAAAAAAGAGGTTTTCGCGCGTTTTGAAACTGAAATCACCGGAAAGGAGCCGGGGCGAATCAATATAAGTGTTTCTGTGCATTACGCCGTAGCGGACAAATTCCGCGTTATGAAGCGCCGGAATCATTGAAAAAACGCGCTTTTGTTCCGGAAATTTGAGGTTCGTCTGAAAGCCGACGAGATTATAAAGCGTTCCGTTTTTGTTCTCTTTTCTCAGCTGCAAAACTGCCCAAGGTCTGTGGCCGGTTTTTGGGTCACGAAGACCGACGGGTTTCATCGGACCGAAACGGATTGCGTCCTTTCCCCTTGAGGCCAAAACCTCAATCGGCATGCAGCCTTCATAAACGTCTTTGCGCCTGTCGAAAGAATGAAGTTCGGCGCTTTCGGCGTTCACGAGCGCTTCATGAAAAGCTTCGTATTCTTCTTTGTTCATCGGGCAGTTGATATAATCGTCTTCCCCGCCGCGGTCATATCTCGAAGCTGAAAACGAAAATTCGTCGTCAACGCTTTCGGCCGTAACAATCGGTGCGGCTGCGTCGAAAAAGAAAAGTCCCGTTCCGCAAAGCGCACTTATACTTTCGCTCAATTTTTCGCTTGCAAGCGGCCCTGCGGCAATGATTACGTTGCCTTCCGGAAATTCGGTCACTTCTTCGTTAACCACGGTGATGAGCGGATGGGCATTGATTTTTTCCGTGACCATAAGGGAAAACCTGTCTCTGTCAACGGCAAGCGCACCTCCTGCCGGAACGGCGCAAGAATCGGCGCATTGCATACAAAGCGAACCGAGACGGCGCATTTCCTCTTTCAGAAGTCCGGTGGCGGATTCAAGCCTTTTTGCTTTCAGCGAGTTTGAGCAAACGAGTTCGGCAAAAGTTTCCATATGATGGGCCGGACTGAACTTTTTCGGTTTCATCTCAAAAAGTTCAACTTCGATTCCTCTTTCGGCAAGGCTCCAAGCCGCCTCAACGCCGGCAAGTCCCGCTCCGATAACTTTTACCTTACTCATTTGCTGTCTCCTTTTGTTTTGTGTAACCGCCCTTATCCGAAAAGCGATTACTTTGATTTATATCCGCACTTTTCGTCAAGGCAGGAAAGCACGCCGCCCTTTCCTTTGAAGAGCGATTTTCCGCACTTCGGGCATTGCTGATCGGTCGGTTTGTCCCACGTCATAAAGTCGCAGTTCGGCCAATTGTCGCAGCCGAAGAAGGTGAATCCCCTCTTTGACTTTTTGGCAATAACCTTTCCGCCGCACTTCGGGCAGGTTGCACCCGTTTCAACAACATATGGCTTTGTGTTTTTGCAATCGGGATAACCCGGGCAGGCAAGGAATTTTCCGAACCTTCCGGTTTTTATGACCATCATTCTTCCGCATTTTTCGCACGGAATGTCGGTTTGATCCTCCTGAAGCTGAAGCTTCACGCCCTGCATTTCACCCTTGACCTTTTCAAGGTTTTCTTCAAAGTCGTCATAGAATTCGTGAAGGAGCTTGATGTAATCCTTTTCGCCTTCGCCGACCTTGTCAAGTCCGCCTTCCATTTGGGCGGTGAACTTTGTGTTGACGATTTTCGGGAACTTGTCTTTGAGAAGTTTCGTGATTGTTTCACCGAGTTCCGTCGGAATGAGCTGTTTTGATTTTCTTTGAACATACTCACGTTTTACAATCGTTGAAATGATTGTCGCATAGGTACTCGGGCGGCCGACGCCGTTTTCTTCAAGCGTTTTGATGAGAGTCTCTTCGGTGTATCTTGCCGGCGGCTGGGTGAAGTGCTGATTTTTTGAAATTTCCTTTTCCTTCACGCTTTCGCCTTCGGCAATTCCGTCGGGAAGTTTTCCTTTTTCTTCGTCGTCGCTCGTGTTGTCATAGAGAACGGTAAAACCGTCGAATTTTACGGAATATCCGCTTGCGGTGAAAAGGCAAAAGCCGCCTTCTTTTTCGTTTTTACCTACGCCTTTGATTTCAAGCTTAACGGTATTCTGAACGCACTGCGACATAAGAGAAGCGACGAAACGGCGCCAAATGAGATTATAAAGCTTGAACTGATCGTTTGAAAGACTTTCTTTCACCGATTCCGGAGTGAGGCTCACCGTTGAGGGACGAATCGCTTCGTGTCCGTCCTGGGCATTGCTCCTCGACTTAAAGTAACGCGGTTTTTCGGGCATATATTTATCGCCGTAAGCCGAGCGGACATATTCATCTGTTGCCGCTCTCGCTTCTTCGGAAATACGAAGCGAGTCGGTTCTCATGTATGTGATAAGACCGACCGAACCCTGACCGGCAATTTCAACGCCTTCATAAAGTTCCTGAGCGATTTTCATCGTTTTTTCCGCTCTGAATCCGAGACGTCTCGAAGCCTCCTGCTGAAGGGTTGAAGTGATGAACGGCGGAGCGGGGTTCTTTCTTCTCGTTCCCTTTTTGAGCGAGCTGATGTTATACTGTGCGCCCTCAAGACGGGAAAGAATCGCATTCGCCTGTTCTTCGTTTTGAAGTTTGAGTTTTCCGCTTTCGTCGCCGTAAAACTGAGCGTTGACGACTTTTCTTCCGGCGAGGAACTTTCCTTCAACCGTCCAATACTCTTCCGGAACGAACGCGCGGATTTCATCCTCGCGGTCAACAATCATTCTCAGCGCAACGCTTTGAACGCGGCCGGCGGAAAGTCCGCGGCGGATCTTCTGAGAAACAAAGGGACTGAGCTTATAGCCGACAAGGCGGTCAAGAATTCTTCTTGCCTGCTGAGCGTTGACGAGGTCAAGGTCAACCTTTCTCGGCGCGGCCATTCCGTTTTTGACGCCGGTTTTTGTGATTTCGTTGAACGTAACACGGTTGTCTTCATTAAGATCAAGTCCGAGAAGCGTTGCAAGGTGCCATGAAATTGCCTCTCCTTCGCGATCGGGGTCGGTTGCAAGATAAACCTTGTCGCTTTCGGCAACGGCTTCCTTAAGCTCTTTGACAAGTTTTTCCTTTCCTTTTACTACGCTGTATTTAGGGGCAAAATCATGCTTGATATCAACACTCAGTCTGGCCGCCGGGAGATCCCTGACGTGGCCTTTTGAAGCCACGATGTTATAGCCTTTTCCGAGATAGTTTTTAAGTGTCTTAGCCTTTGAGGGCGACTCGACGATAATCAAATCTGACATAGAGTCTCACCTTTCGTTAAATTTTTGGAAACTGCCTTTTCCTGCGGAAAAAGCAGATTTTTCGTCAGAGAACACAAGACCGCAAAAAGGCACGGAATTATGTGCTGTGACGGAAAATTTGCTCAAAACACGTTTTTCGGCAGTCGCTTTAAAAGCTTTTTGAAAACGGAACGTTTTCAAATTCTGAGTTCATAGTTGTTCCCGCCGGTGCAGGCAACGGCGCCTCCGATTTCAAGTTCGGTCAAAGCAATGAGAACCGACCTCACCGGAAGAGCGCTTTTTCTGATTATTTCGTCAAGGGACGAACAGCCGAATTTCATTACATTATACACCAAAGAAGCGTTTTTAGAAACACTTTGAAGCTCAGTTTTTAATTTTTTCGGATTTTCCTCTTTTTCCTTCGGAAAAGCCTTTTTGGTTTGTTCGGTTTTCACGGATTCGTCCGGCTTTGATTTTTCGCTTTTTCCGAGCGGAAAAACGTCGATTCCTTCAAACGGAACCTTCGGTTCGCCGAATAAAAACTCCTGTCTTCCGGCAATTTCAAATTTGTATCTTTCAAGAATATCTGCGGCCGAGAAAACAGCGTGTGCCCCGTCGATTATGAGCTTGTTCGAGCCGGCGTAGGAAACGCTTGAAACGTCACCCGGAACGGCAAAAATATCTCTTTGCTGCTTTTTTGCGTGGGCGGCAGTGTTGAGCGTTCCGCTTTTGAGATTTGCTTCAACAATCACAACGCCGTCCGAAACACCGGAAATTATGCGGTTGCGAAGCGGAAAATAGCCTTTTCCCGAAGCCGTGAACGGCGGATACTCCGTAATCGTTGCGCCGTGTCTCGTGACCTCTTCGCGAAGCGGAGCGTTCTCCGAAAGATACTTTGAATCATGGCCGCAGCCCATTACAAGAACGGTTTTTGCGTTTTCTTCAATTGCGCTTTTGTGAGCAATGCTGTCAATTCCGAGCGCACCGCCGCTGACAATCACCGTGCCGTTCTTCGCAAGACCGCAGGCAATCTGTTTTGCCGCCTTGATTCCGTATTCAGAAGGTTTCCTCGTTCCGATAACGCCGAGCGAAAGAGCCGAAGCGTTGAGACAGGAAATGTCGCCCTTCACAAAAAGAGCGAGCGGATAATTTTGAATTTTCAAAAGCTTTTGCGGATAAAGAGGATCGTCCGGCGTAATTATGCTTATGTAATTTTTGTCGCAATATTCGATAATGCGTTTTCCGGCTTCGATATTGACCGTTTCGAGCCTTTTGAAGCCTCGGGGACCGAGGCCGAAAAAACCTTCGGAAAATGCGCCGGAAAGCCGCAAATCCCGAGTTCCCGTTTCATAAATATTCCGTGCGTTTCCGAAGGACGCAAGGAGCGCGTTCGTGTTTGCGCCGAAGCCGAGTCCGGCCTGAAGCCAGAGCCAATATAATCTTTTGTCCAAAAATCTTCCTCCTCAGCGCGTCAGGAACGCATAATTTCCCACATCGTGATTGCCGCCGCAACAGAAGCGTTGAGCGATTCCGCGCGGCCTTTCATCGGTATCGTCACGCTTTCGCAGGAAGCAAAAATCTTTTCGCTCACGCCGTTTCCTTCGTTTCCGACGACGGCGATAACCGAGCCGCTCATGTCGCATTCGGTGATGAGCTTTGCGTTTTCCGACGGTGTGGTTGCATAAGCTTTAAAACCGTTTTCTTTGCACTTTTCAATGAGAGAAGAAAGGTTTTCCGTCCGAATCACCGGAAGACGCAAAAGCGAGCCCATTGCCGCACGCTGAGCCTTCGGATTATAGATATCGCACCCGTTTTCCGCAATGAGCGCCGTAATTCCGAGTGCCTCTGCGGTTCGGCTGATTGCACCGAGGTTTGAAGGGTCCTGAACGTTTTCGAGTGCAATGAACTTTCCGCCGGAAAGAACAACTTCTTCACCCTTTTCGCAAAGAAACGGACAAACGCAGAAAAGGCCCTGCGGATTTTGAGTGTCACTCATTTTAAGCGCGGCAGATTTTGAAATCAAAAACGTCTGTTCGGCTTTTGACGAAATGAACTCAACGTCGCTTTTGTGCTTTTCAAGAGCGTTTTCGGTGTAAAAAAAGTTCTTGATTGCAATGCCGCACTCGGCCGCGTCACGGCAAAGACGAAGCCCTTCAAGAAAAAACTCACGCTTTTCCTTTCGCTCCTTTGACGAGGAAGAAAGCTTTGCGGCGCTTTTGATTTTTTCGTTCGACGCGCTTTCAATCACGTTCATTCTCCTTCTCCTCCTTTCGCAAGAAAAAAGACAAATACGCCCGAGAGATTTTCTCGGACGCATAAAAGTCAATTAAAGAGCAGCCTTTGCTTTTTCAACAAGAGCGGTGAAAGCGGCGGGATCTGCGATTGCGATCTCTGAAAGCATCTTTCTGTTGAGAGTGATGCCGGCCTTCTTGAGTCCGTTGATGAAGGTTGAGTAGTTGGTTCCGTTAGCCTTGCAAGCAGCGGAAATTCTTGTGATCCAAAGGCGGCGGAAGTCACGCTTTTTCTGCTTTCTTCCGATGTATGCATAATTGCCGCTCTTCATAACAGCCTGCTTAGCCGTCTTGAAGAGGCTGTGCTTTGAGCCGTAATAGCCCTT